>JAVEEJ010000343.1 GCA_030840515.1 Frankiaceae bacterium
GCCGGCCAACATCGACCTGTCGGCGGCCGAGCTGCACCTGTCCAACGAGGTCGCGCGCGAGCAGACGCTGCTGCGCGCGCTCACGCCCGTGCTGCCCGACTACGACGTCGTGCTCATCGACTGCCAGCCGTCGCTGGGCCTGCTGACGGTGAACGCGCTCACCGCGGCCCACGGCGTCGTCATCCCGCTCGAATGCGAGTTCTTCGCCCTCCGTGGTGTAGCTCTCCTGATTCAGACTATTGAGAAGGTCAAGGAAAGGCTTAACCCTCGACTCGAGGTCGAGGGAATTCTGGCCACCATGTACGACGCCCGAACCCTCCACGGCCGCGAGGTGCTGGCCCGGGTCGTCGAGGCCTTCGGCGACCGGACCTTCTACACCGTGATCAACCGCACCGTGCGGTTCCCGGAGACGACCGTTGCCGGGGAGCCCATCACCACCTACGCCTCGAGCTCGGCAGGCGCCAACGCCTACCGCGAGCTCGCCAAGGAGGTACTCGCCCGATGAGCCGCCGCGTGAGCCTGCCCGGAGCGGACGAGCTCTTCCGCAGCACTGGACCTGGCCTGAGCGAGACCGAGCGCACCGAGGCGCCGGCGGAGGCCCCCGTGGGTGCTCCCACGCCGCTGACCGTGGCGCCCGAGCCCGACGAGGGAGCGGCGTCGCAGGGACCGCGCCCAGGGGTCCGTCGTACTCCGGCCCGACCCCGCTCGCGGAGCGTGGACCGCCGGCCCAGCGGCCGGGAGCGCCACGAGGAGAAGATCACCGTCTACTGCTCGCAGGACGAGCTCATCGAGCTCGAGCAGGCCCGGCTCACCCTGCGCGGGGAGCACGGACTCGCCGTCGACCGCGGCCGGATCGTCCGCGAAGCGGTGGCGGTGGTGATCGCGGACCTGGAGGCCAAGGGGGACGCCAGCATCCTGGTCCGCCGCCTGCGAGGAGACTGACCGGGTGCTCTACGCCATCGGACACCCCTTGCTCTTCCTGGGCCTCGCACTCGGTTTCGTGATGGCGAGCACCGCCCACGCGGCCAGCCAGGCGTTCGTCGCCACCCGCATGGGCGACCGCCGACCGCGCGCCGACGCTCGGCTCAGCCTGGACCCACGGCGCCAGCTCGACCCCTTCGGCTGCCTTGCGGCCGCACTCGCAGGGCCAGGCTGGGCACGGCCGGTCGAGGTCGGCACCGGCTACTTCCGCGGCGCGGGCCGGCGGGTCCTGGCCGGTCTCGCGGTCGGGCCCGTCGTCAGCGGCGCGCTCGGGGTCGGGCTGCTCCTGGCGGGGCGAGCTGTCGGTTTGTCGACACCACTCGGGCTGTCCGGGTTCACCGATCTGAGCGATCTGCTGCACGGGCGGGTCGTCGCCGACAACCAGCTCGCCGGCATGCTGGTGGCCGGGGGCACCGCCGCGCTGGCCGTCGCCCTGATCTCGCTGGTGCCTTTGCCGCCGCTCGACGCGGGGCGCGCGCTCTTCGCGCTGGCCCCGCGCTCCAGCTGGCAGCGGGCGCGGCACTGGCTCATCGAGCAGAACGTCGGGCTGGTCGCCGTACTCGCTCTCCTCATCATCCCGATCTCGGGGGAGGGGCCGCTCCTGCTGGTGCTGCTGGACACCGTGGCCCGCCCCATCCTCCACGCCCTGGGTCCGCTGTGAGCGTGGAGCAGGACCTCGCGGCCGGTGCTCAAGGCGATGTGCCGCTAGAGCGACAGGTCGACAAACAGCCGACGAACACCGATGTCTTCGAGGTGCACCTCGACGTCTTCGCCGGTCCGTTCGACCTGCTGCTGCAGCTCATCGCGAAGCACAAGCTCGACGTGACCGAGGTGGCCCTGTCGCAGGTCACGGACGAGTTCATCGCGCGCACTCGGGCCATCGGCCCGGACTGGGACCTAGGGCAGACAACCGAGTTCCTCGTGGTCGCGGCGACGCTGCTCGACCTCAAAGCGGCTCGGCTGCTGCCGTCGGCCTCCGTGGAGGACGAGGAGGACCTCGCCCTGCTCGAGGCGCGTGACCTGCTGTTCGCCCGGTTGCTGCAGTACCGGGCCTTCAAGGAGGCCGCCGCCCTGCTGAAGACCCGGTTCGGCACCGAGCGCCGCTACCCCCGGGCGGTGGCGCTGGAGGCCAGGTACGCCGGACTCCTCCCCGAGGTGCTCCTGGGCCTGGGGCCGCGGGAGTTCGCCGCCCTGGCCGGACGTGCGCTCGCGCCCCGCTCGGTCCCGATGGTGGCCGTGGACCACGTCCACGCCACGACCGTCAGCGTCCGGGAGCAGGCGTTGCACGTCGCGGAGCGGCTCCGAGCGGTCGGCCAGGCCAGCTTCCGATCGCTGACCGCTGACTGCACGACGACCCTGGAGGTGGTCGCCCGCTTCCTCGCGCTGCTCGAGCTCTACCGTGAGGGTCACGTCGCCTTCGAGCAGCTTGCTGCGCTGGGGGAGCTGCACGTGCGATGGACCGGCGGGGACACCAGCCCCGACGAGCTGATGTCCGGGGCCGACCCGGACGCCGAGTACGACGCTCCGGAGGAGAAGGCGGATGACGGTGCCGACGGCTGACCACGACAGCCCGGCCGAGGACCCCAGCCGCCCCTCCGGCACCCCTCTGGAGGCGATTGCTGAGCGTGGAGCGCCCCACAGCGATGACGAAACCGAGGTCGCGGCGGAGCAGGCGCCGGGTACGGATGCCCAGGCTGACATAAGCGCTCTGGATCTCGACCTCGCCGGCTCGATCGAGGCGATCTGCATGGTGGTCGACGATCCGGTGGAGCCGGTGCTGCTGGCACAGGTGCTCGGTGCGCCCGTCGAGCAGGTCGTGTCCACCCTGGGGCAGCTTGCGGGGGCGTACGAGGCCGACGGCCGAGGGTTCGAGCTGCGCGAGGTCGCGGGGGGCTGGCGGTTCTACAGCCGACCCGAGTACGCCCCGGCCGTCGAGCGGTTCGTCCTCGACGGTCAGCAGGCGAAGCTCACCCAGGCCGCTCTCGAGACGCTGGCCGTGGTCGCGTACCGCCAACCGATCTCGCGCTCCCGGGTGTCCGCCGTCCGCGGCGTGAATGTCGACGGGGTCATCCGCACCCTGCTGGCCCGTGGACTGGTCGAAGAGGCCGGGACCGAGGACGGCAGCGGCGCCACCCTGTACCGGACCAGCTCGTACTTCCTGGAGCGACTGGGGATGCGGGACCTGTCAGAACTGCCAGAGTTGGCCCCACTTCTGCCCGACGTCGAGTTCATGGATGCATCTGATGGCTGAGTCTCCACCTGAGGTCAAGAAGGAACGCCTGCAGAAGGTCATGGCCGCGGCGGGGGTGGGATCGCGCCGTCACTGCGAGGAGCTCATCGCGGAAGGCCGGGTGATGGTCGACGGGGAACGCGTCGACCGGATGGGCATGACCGTGGACCCCGCCGACGTGGTGATCCACGTGGACGGCACCAGACTGGTCACGACGCCGGGGCTGGTTCACCTGGTGCTCAACAAGCCCCGGGGGATGGTCACCACGATGTCGGACCCCGAGGGCCGGCCGTGCATCGGGGACCTGGTGGCCGACCGCGCCGTCCGCCTGTTTCATGTCGGGCGGCTGGACACCGACACCGAGGGGCTGCTGCTGCTCACCAACGACGGGGAGCTGGGGCACCGGCTCACCCACCCGTCGTACGGGATCACCAAGACCTACCTGGCCGAGGTCGCCGGCCCGGTCCCGCGGGATCTGGGGCGCAGGCTGCGTGACGGGATAGAGCTGGACGACGGCGTCGTGAGAGTCGACGACTTCAAGGTCAAGGACGTCAACGGCCCACGGGTTCTGGTCGAGCTGGTCATCCACGAAGGGCGCAACCACGTGGTGCGCCGGCTGCTGGAGGCTGCCGGCAACCCGGTGCACGCACTGGTCCGCACGGAGCTCGGCCCGATCCAGCTGGGGTCCCTCAAGCCGGGACGCACCAGGCACCTCACCTCCCACGAGGTTGGAGCGCTCTACCGAGCAGTAGGCATGTGACCAGGTCGTGCAATCTGCGAACCGCTGAAGTCGCTTATCTGCCTATCGACATAGCGCTCGTAAACCGCGCTCATCACGCCGCGCGATCGAGTCTCTCGAAGTCGACATAGCGTTGAATTGATGGCCCCTGACCTGGGCATCTGAACGAACTCCACAATGCCGGTCCGTAGCGCCGCGCAGACCATAGATCGATAAAGAGCTTGAACGTCTTGACGGTGTAGCACTCAGTCGCGATCTCGGCGGCTCGACACATCGCCGTGTCGCGGGAGCGACCAACCGGCTTGCCGCTAGTGTCGCCGAGATCAACAGAGAGGTGCAGCTCGTGGCGGTGCGTGCGGTGCGGGGCGCGACCCAGGTGCTCAACAACGACCGCGACGAGATCCTCGAGGCGGTTGGTGAGCTGGTCTCCGCCGTCCTCGCCCGCAACGACCTGCAGACCGACGACCTCATCAGCATCGTCTTCACGGCGACCCCGGACGTGACCGCGGAGTTCCCCGCCTACGCGGCGCGGCTCGCTGGCATCACTGACGTCCCGCTCCTGTGCGCGAGCGAGATCGCTGTCCCCGGGGCGCTCCCGAGGGTGCTGCGCCTGCTCGCCCACGTGGAGACCGACAAACCACGGTCGGCACTTCGGCATGTGTACCTGCGGGGCGCGGCGGGTCTCCGGACGGACCTGCCGCAATGACCCTGGCGCCGACGCTCGTGGTCGGCACCGGTCTGGTGGGGACCTCTGTTGCGCTCGCGCTCCAGGCGGCCGGCCGCCTAGTCGTCCTCGCCGACTCGGACGAGGCGGCGCTAGCGCTCGCCGTTGCGCGCGGGGCTGGACGACCGCTCGGTGCCGCCGACGAGGTGAGCCACGTCGTGCTGGCTGTACCTCCGAGCGCCGTGGCTGAGGTTCTCAGAGCCGCTCTGGCTTCGCATGTCGGGGCGACAGTAAGTGATGTCTGCTCGATCAAGTCTCTGGCTGCGCTGGAGATCGAGAAGAACACACCGGAGTTGGCCCGGTACGTCGGAGGTCACCCTCTAGCCGGCAGTGAGCGCGGGGGGCCAGCCGCAGCTCGCCCGGACCTGTTCGTCGGACGCCCCTGGGCCATCACGCCCCATCTCGAGGCGAGCCCGGTGGCGCTTGCTGCGGCGCGGTCGGTGGCGGTGGACTGCGGTGCCCAGCCGATCGTGCTCACTCCCGAGGCCCATGACGAGGCCGTCGGCCTCGTGAGCCACCTCCCACAGGCCGCAGCCAGCGCGCTGGCTGCGACCGTGGGCCAGCACGCCTCCCAGGAGGCGTTCGCGCTGGTGGGGCAGGGACTTCGGGACAGCACGCGCATCGCAGCGAGCCCGCCCCAGCTCTGGGCCCAGATCCTCGGACGCAACGCCCGGGCGGTCGCTCCATTCGTGAATGAGCTGGCCGAACGGCTCGCTCACCTCGGCCGCGAGCTCGGACGCGGGGCGGGTGAGGCGGCCGTCACCGCGCTTCTGACGGAGGCGAACGCCGCGGTCGGAAGGCTGCCGGGCAAGCACTCCACCCGCCGGGAGGCCGTCGACGTCGTCATAGCCGTCCTCAAGGACGCCCCGGGGGCACTCGCGAGCCTCCTCGCGGACGCCCACACCGCAGGGGTCAACGTGGAGGACATTCGCATCGAGCACGCTCAGGGCGCGGCGATCGGAGCGGCGCGACTGCTCGTGCTCGCCGGCAGGGGAGACGGGCTGGCAGCGGCCCTCAGCGCGGCGGGGTGGTCGGTGAGCGTCGAGGCGGATGAGCCGGCCGGGTAGCCTCGGGCAGCCGGGGGTCCTCCGGTCCCGTTGCATCCCAAGGAGCCCGAACCGCCCATGAGCGCCGCCCAGGGTCCGGTCGTGGCCGTCGACGGTCCCTCTGGATCAGGGAAATCCACGCTGTCCCGCGCGGTTGCTCGCTCCCGCGGGTGGCGTTACCTGGACACGGGCGCCATGTACCGGGCGGTGGCCCTGGCCGTGCTCGAGCGCGGAGCCGACCCGAGTGACACCGGCGCGGTCGTGGCCACGGCGCGTTCATTGCGCCTGGAGCCTGGGACCGACCCTGACGACCCGAGAGTGGTCCTGGACGGGCAGGACGTCAGCACTGCGGTGCGCTCGCCCGAGGTGACCGCCGCGGTCAGCGTCGTGGCAGCCGTGCCGGAGGTGCGACAGCTGCTCGTCGAGCTGCAGCGCGAGATCGCCGCCGCCGGCGGCATCGTGGTGGAAGGCCGTGATATCGGATCAGTCGTTCTCCCGGAGGCAAGTCTCAAGGTGTGGTTGACGGCTGACCCCGTTGAGCGTGCGCGGCGGCGCTCCGCCGAGTACGAGGCCGCAGGAGTCGCCACCACGGCGGCTGCCGAAGCGGGCGCGCTGGCCCGGCGGGACGCGCTGGACGCCGGCCGAACGGCATCGCCCGCGGTCCCCGCGCCGGACGCCGTCGAGGTCGACTCCACCAGCTGCTCCGTCCCAGAACTGGTCTCGCTCGTGCTCGCCGAGCTGGATCGCCGGTCGGGACCATGACGGCGCTCGTCACCGCGCCGGTCGCCCGCTCCGACCGGCTCGTCAAGCTGGCGCGGTGGCTCGGTGGAGGTCCCGTGCACCGGATGCTGGCACTGGACGTGCGCGGCGTGGAGCTGGTCCCCGCGACCGGCCCGGCCATCGTCGTGGCCAACCACAGCGGCTTCCTCGACGGGCCTGTCCTGTTCGCCGCGGCTCCGCGAGACGGGCGCTTCCTCGTCAAGGCCGAGCTCTACGCCGGGCCTCTGGGGCACCTCCTGGCTCGTATCGACCAGGTTCCCGTCAATCGGGGGCGAGCCGACCGCACCGCGCTGACCGCCGCCCGTGCGGCGCTCGAGGCCGGGCGGCTGGTCGGGGTCTTCCCCGAGGGCACCCGCGGGACCGGGGACGTCAGCCAGGTCCACGACGGGATCGGCTGGCTGGTCGCCCACACGCGTGCTCCCGTCGTACCCGTGGCCATCGAAGGCACCGGCCCACGGACGCACCACAGCGGTAGGCGGCGGCGCCGCGGCATCACGGTCGTCTTCGGACCCCCTGTGCAGCTGGCCGTGCTCGGGGATCCCTCCGCTCGCGCCACCATGGCCGCTGTTGCCGAGCAGGTCCGGCTGGTCCTGTCGGCTCACGTGCTGGCCGTCCGCCTCGAGCACTCAGACGAACGGGACGCCGCCTGATGGCCCGCGCTGTGAAGCCCACGGGTGGCCTGCCCGTGCTCGCGGTGGTGGGGCGCCCCAACGTCGGCAAGTCGACATTGGTCAACCGCATCCTGGGTCGTCGTGAGGCCGTCGTGGAGGACGTGCCGGGGGTCACCCGCGACCGGGTGGCCTACGACGCGACGTGGCGCGGTCGGCGGTTCACCGTGGTGGACACCGGAGGTTGGGAGCCGGACGCGCGGGGACTGGCCGCCCAGGTGGCCATGCAGGCAGAGATCGCCGTGACCGCGGCGGACGCCGTCATGCTCGTCGTGGACGCCACGGTGGGGGCAACCGATGCCGACGAGGCGGTGGCCAAGGTGCTCCGCCGAGCGAAGAAGCCCGTCGTACTCGCGGCCAACAAGGTCGACGACGCACGCTCCGAGTCGGACGCGACCAGCCTGTGGTCCCTCGGCCTCGGGGAGCCGCTCGCCGTGAGCGCGCTGCACGGCCGGGGGAGCGGTGACCTGCTCGACGCCGTGCTGGACGCCTTGCCGGAGGCCCCGGCGGACGGTGACCGGGAGGCGGGCCCGACCAGCGTGGCGCTGGTGGGGCGGCCGAACGTGGGGAAGTCGAGCCTGCTCAACAAGCTGGCCGGCGAGCAGCGCGCCCTCGTCGACAGCGTCGCCGGGACCACCCGTGATCCCGTGGACAGCCTGATCGAGATGGATGAAGAGACCTGGCGCTTTGTCGACACAGCAGGGATTCGACGGCGGGTCCGCGAGGCGAGCGGCGCCGAGTACTACTCGAGCCTGCGCACCGCGAGTGCCCTAGATCAGGCCGAGGTCGCGGTCGTCCTGCTCGATGCGAGTGAGTCGCTGACCGAGCAGGACCTGCGCATCTTGTCGATGGTCGAGGAGAGCGGGCGGGCGATCGTGATCGCCTTCAACAAGTGGGACCTGGTCGACGAGGACCGGCGCTACGACCTCGACCGGGAGATCGACCGCCAGCTGGCTCGCATCACCTGGGCGCCGCGCGTGAATGTCTCGGCGAAGACCGGCCGTGCGGTCGACCGGCTCGCCCCGGCGCTGCGGACGGCTCTGGAAGGCTGGAAGACCCGCGTCTCGACCGGGCGGTTGAACGCCTGGTTGGGAGAGGTGGTGGCCGCCACGCCGCCGCCGGTCCGCGGCGGCAAGCAGCCCAAGATCCTTTTCGCGACCCAGGCGGGCACCTGCCCGCCGCGCTTCGTGGTGTTCACCACGGGCTTCCTCGAGGCGGGCTACCGGCGGTTCCTCGAGCGGCGACTGCGGGAGGAGTTCGGGTTCGCGGGTACGCCGATCGAGCTCAGCGTGCGCGCCAGGGAGCGCAACAAGGCCCGCTCCTGAAGGCCGGGGGCCACCCGCACCGGAACTTGTCGGGGGTGGCATGCACGATGCTCGCGTGTCGTCGCACAGTGCCGAGAGCCAGAGCCTCCCGGGTGGGTTCTCAGAAGCCGAGCTTCGGCAGGCCATCACGTCGGCGAGGTCTTGGCGGGGGGTCTTACGAGCCCTTGAGCGAACCAGTCCGAAACTCGGTCGCCAGCTCCGTGAGGCGGCCCTCGTCCGCGCCATCGACTTCTCGCACTTCACAGGCTCAGTCGATGTCGTGCGGCTCCGCCGAGTGGTCACCGAAAGCGCTTCGTGGCGCGAGGTTCTTGTCGCGCTGGGGTACGACGCCGACTCAGGCTCGGGCCGGGCTGCTGTTCGGCGGCAGTGTCAGCGCGCTGGCGTGGACACCGCGCACCTGGCATCGCCGGCCCCGCCGCCGAGGGAGCGCGCCTTCGCCGCGGATGTAGACCTCAGGTACCTCCGCTCCGCGGCCCCCGCCATCGTCGCCGGCGAACTGGCCCTGCGGGGCTATGCGATCTCATGGCCGTCCGAGCCCGCGGCCTACGACCTGATCGCCGACGGTGCCGGTGGGCTTCAGCGAATCCAGGTGAAGAGCACCACGTTGAAGCAAGACGGAGCGTGGTCCTGCAAGCTGACTCGCTCCCAACCCGGGCCAGCGGGCCGTCGGAGGGCCGCCTACAGCACCGAGGAGATCGATTTCTTCGCCTGCGTCGACGGCGAACGGGCTGTCTACCTCATCCCCGCCTGGTTGCTCGAGGGGTTTTCGGTCATCTACCTCCGCAAGTACGAGAGCTTTCGGCTGAGTGCAGAAGGCCCCCGTCCGGGGACGGGGGCCGAAAGCGGTGGAGACGGTGCGAATGGTCGGGCTGACAGGATTTGAACCTGCGACCCTCTGACCCCCAGTCAGATGCGCTACCAAGCTGCGCTACAGCCCGCGACGCGCTGACCCTACTGGATCGACCGCACGCTCCCCACAGCCATTCGGTGCTGCACAGCAGCCGTGGTTGACTGCCCGCCGTGGGAGCGGAGCCCGAGGTCGTCAGCGACCGCGTCTGGACCATCCCCAACGTCCTGAGCCTGCTCCGCCTGCTCGGAGTGCCGCTGTTCCTCTACCTCGCGCTCGGACCGAAGGCGGATGGCTGGGCCTTCGCGGTGCTCGCCGTCGGGGCATTGACCGACTACCTGGACGGCAAGATCGCCCGCGCCCTCGGACAGACCAGCAAGCTCGGTCAGCTGCTCGACCCGGCTGCCGACCGCCTCTACATCGCTGCCACGGCCATCGCGCTGACGGTGCGCGACATCGTGCCGCTGTGGCTGGTGCTCCTGCTGCTCGCCCGGGACGTCGTACTCGCCCCCACCATCCCGCTGCTCCGCCGGCACGGGTTCGGGCCGCTGCCGGTCCACTTCTTGGGCAAGGCGGCTACGTTCAACCTGCTGTACGCCTTCCCGCTCCTGCTGCTCGGTGACGGCAGCTCAGACCTTGCGACCCTGGCGCGCGTCGTCGGTTGGGCGTTCACTGTCTGGGGAACGGCGCTCTATTGGTGGGCTGGCGTGCTCTACCTGGACCAGGTGCGGCGGATCATCCGGGCGCGGGCTACCGCGATCGGCGGCGCCGCGAGCTAGGAGGACGCGAGTGAAGGCCACGGGCCCGTGAGGGCGGTCGTGATGGCTGGGGGCGAGGGGACTCGCCTCCGTCCGATGACCGCGACCATGCCCAAGCCGCTGCTGCCTGTGGTCAACCGCCCGATCATGGAGCACGTCCTGCGCCTGCTGAAGCGGCATGGCATCGACGAGACCGTGGTGACCGTCCAGTTCCTCGCCACGCTGGTGCGCAACTACTTCGGTGACGGCGACGAGCTCGGCATGGCCCTGCAGTACGCCAGCGAGGACGTCCCGCTCGGCACCGCGGGCAGCGTGAAGAACGCCGAGGCGGAGCTACGGGACGACGCCTTCGTCGTGATCTCCGGGGACGCGCTCACGGACGTGGACCTCACCGCCTTGGTGAAGGCGCATCGCGACCAGGGGGCCCTGGTGACGGTGGCGCTCAAGCGCGTCGCAGACCCGGTGGAGTTCGGCATCGTCATCACGGACGAGTCCGGCCGCATCGACCGCTTCCTCGAGAAGCCCACCTGGGGCCAGGTGTTCTCGGACACGGTGAACACCGGGATCTACGTCATGGAGCCCGAGGTCTTCCGCCACGTCGAAGCCGGCCTCGCGGTCGACTGGTCGGCGGACGTGTTCCCCAAGCTCCTGGCGGACGGCGCGCCCCTGTTCGGATACATCACCGACAGCTACTGGGAGGACGTCGGGACGCACGAGAGCTATGTGAGAGCCCAGGCCGACGTGCTTGACTCTCGAGTTGAGGTTGAGATCGATGGCTTCCAGGTGTCACCTGGGGTCTGGGTGGGCGAAGGCGCGGAGATCGACCCGGACGCGACCCTGCGCGGACCGGTGTACGTCGGCGACTACGCCAAGGTGGAGGCGGGGGCCGAGGTCTCGGACTACACCGTCCTCGGAAGCAACGTGGTCGTCCGCGGCGGTGCCGTGGTTCAGCGCTCGGTCGTGCACGACAACGTCTTCATCGGCTCCGGGGCGACGCTGCGCGGCGCCGTGGTGGGGCGGGGCACCGACGTGATGCACGGCGCCCGACTCGACGAGCAGGTGGTCGTGGGCGATGGCTGCACGATCGAGCCAGAGGCTGTGCTGTCGCAGGGGGTGCGGGTCTACCCCTCCAAGACGGTCGAGGCCGGCGCCGTGGTCCAAACCAGTGTCATCTGGGAGTCACGCGCGCACCGCAGCCTCTTCGGTGCCCGCGGGGTCTCCGGCACCGTGAACGTCGAGATCACGCCCGAGCTCGTGGTGCGGCTGGCCAGCGCGTACGCCACCACGGTGCGCAAAGGCAGCGTCGTCACGGTCAGCCGAGACGCCGGCCGCCCTGCGCGCGCGCTCGACCGGGCGGTCGTCAGCGCGCTCACGGCGAGCACCATCGAGGTGCTCGACCTCGACGTGCTCCCCACACCGATCGCGCGCTACGCCACGGCGCGATCCGCCGCGGTCGGCGGGTTCATCGTCCGGACGGCCCCCGGGGACGCGCAGTCGGTCGACATCCTGGTCCTCGACGAGGGCGGTGCGGACCTCTCGCAGAGCGCGCGGCGCAAGCTCGAGCGGGTGTTCGTCCGGCAGGAGTTCCGCCGGGCCTTCCCGGGAGAGATCGCCGACGCCACCACCCCGGCGCGGCTCGTGGAGTCCTACGTCCAAGACCTCGTCGCCGCGGTCGGCACCACCGGAATCGCGGAGGCGGGCCTGCGGGTCGTGGTCGATGCCGCCGCCGGCACCGCCGCGGGCGTGCTGCCCGCTGTGCTGGGCGGGCTCGGCGTGGACGCGTTGACCGTGGGCGGGCGCCTCGACCCGGACGCGGCGGCGGAGACACTCGCGAAGCGGATGACGGCGCTGGAGCGGCTCGGTGGCCTGGTGGCGTCGTCCGGAGCCGCCTTCGGGGTGCGCTTCGACCCGACGGGGGAGCGGCTCACCCTGGTGGACGAGACCGGCGCCGTCGTGCCGGACGACCGTGCGCTCCTCGTCGTGACCGACCTGGTGGCGGCTGAGAGGCGACACGGCGTGGTGGCGCTCCCTGTCACCCAGTCCCGCATCGCCGAGCAGGTCGCCGCCTTCCACGGCGTGTCCGTGCGATGGACGCCGACCGCTCCCGAAGCGCTGCCTCAGGCGGCCGCCCTGCCCGAGGTCATCCTGGCCGGGGACGGGCGGGGCGGGTACGTCGTTCCTGGGTTCTCCCCGTCGTTCGACGCGGTTGCGGCCTTCGCCCTCATCACCGGGTTGGTCGCGCGGACCCGACTGGCCCTGAGCCAGATCGACGGGCGCATCCCGGCCACCCACGTGCTCCGTCGCCGGATCAGAACGCCATGGTCCACGAAGGGCCAGGTCATGCGCGCTGTGGTGGAGGCTGCTGCCGGGCGTCAGGTGGACACCACCGACGGCGTCCGGGTGATCGAGTCTGACGGCAGCTGGATTCTCGTCCTGCCCGACCCCAGCGAGGCCGTGACGCACCTGAGCGCCGAAGGCCCGGATCGCGGTACGGCCAGCGACCTCATCGACCGGTGGAGCGCACTCGTCGAGGGCGCGGCGCGGTAGCGGTTCCGGTGGCAGGTGCGACGATGCGCCTCGTGCAGCAGCAGCAACGGCCCGACGCGTCGATGTCGCTGCTCGTCGACCTCATGACCACGGGTGCGTTGGACGAGGGCTACGCCATCGCTGCCGCGCGCCGTGCAGAGGCACCCGGGTCCCCTCAGAGGAGACGCCAGGTCGGGCGGGCGGCAGCTGTCGCACTCCTCGTCGTCGGTGCCTTGCTTGCGGTCGCGGTCGACCAGCTGCGGCAGAGCCGCCCCAGCCAGCT
The DNA here is from genome assembly GCA_030840515.1 of Frankiaceae bacterium. Taxonomy (GTDB): domain Bacteria; phylum Actinomycetota; class Actinomycetes; order JAVEEJ01; family JAVEEJ01; genus JAVEEJ01. The sequence goes on from JAVEEJ010000343.1 coordinate 12,908, forward strand.
CAAGGCGAGAGACGGCCTGCGGGCCCGGATCGTCTCCGAGGACAAGGACGTCGCAGGACTGGCCAAGCGGGTCGACGCGGCCCGCGCCGAGACCGCGCGGCTGCGCGACGCGGCCCTCGGTGGGCCGGGAACGTCGCTGGAGGCGGTGGAGATCGGCGCAGGTCTGCTCGCCGTCCAAGGCCCCGGCATCGAAGTCACGCTGAACGACGCCCCCGGCACCTCCGGTGACCCCTTCGGCGCAGACGAGAACCGGGCCACCGGCGGCGGACGGGTGCTCGACCGAGACCTGCAGCGCGTGGTCAACGCGCTGTGGGCGTCCGGTGCCGAAGCCGTGAGCGTCGCGGGTTTGCGGCTCACGGCCGCGTCGGCGATCCGCTCGGCAGGAGACGCCGTACTCGTCGACTACCGGCCTCTCAGCCCCCCCTATGTGATCCAGGCCATCGGTGACCCACGGAGCCTCGAGGCCAACTTCTCCGACAGCGGCGCTGCCCAGTCGCTGGTGACGCTGCACTCGGTCGTCGGGCTCCGCTTCTCGGTGCGGAGCGTGAAGGAACTCCACCTGGCCGCCGCGAGTGGTGCGCTCTCGCTCCGCTACGCCCACCCCGAGGGTCTGCAGTGATCCCAGCCCTGGCACTGGTCGTCGGCGTCGTCGCCGGCCTTTTCCTGCACCCGACCGTCCCGCTGTGGCTGCAGCCCTATCTGCCGATCGCGGTCGTCGCCGCGCTGGATGCCGTGTTCGGCGGGATCAGGGCCTGGCTCGACGGCATCTTCGACGACAAGGTGTTCGTCGTCTCGTTCGTGGCCAACGTGCTGGTCGCGGGGCTCATCGTGTTCCTCGGGGACCAGCTCGGCGTCGGCAGCCAGCTCTCGACCGGTGTGGTCGTCGTACTCGGGATCCGGATCTTCTCCAACGCAGCCGCCATCCGGCGGCACATCTTCCGCGCATGAGACGCGCTCCGTTCCGGGCGGTCATCGCGGCGCTCGTCGCCCTGCTCGGCTTCGCGCTGGCCACCCAGGTCAGGACCGCGAGCCGCAGTGAGGCGGGTCTGGCCAGCGCCCGGCAGGAGGACCTGGTGCGCATCCTCGACGACCTGTCCGCGCGCAGTCAGCGGTTGCAGAGCGAGCTGGCGGACCTCGAGGCGGTGAAGGCGCGGCTGACCTCCGGGACGGATCGCCGGCAGGCGGCGCTCGACGAGGCGAGGCGTCGGGCCCGCACCCTCGCCGTCCTGGCCGGGACAAGCCCTGCGACCGGGCCCGGCATCGTGCTCTCCGTCCTCGACCCGCAGGGAACCGTGCGGGCCGACGTGCTGCTCGACGCCGTCGAAGAGCTCCGTGATGCGGGGGCAGAGGCGATCCAGCTCGGCACGGTGCGAGTCGTCGCGTCGACCTACCTGGTGGACGGCACAAGCGGCGGGCTGACGGTCGACGGGCAGGCGCTCCAGGCGCCCTACCGGTTCCTGGTCGTGGGCGACCCGCGGACGCTGACGGCCGCGCTGGACATCCCCGGTGGGGTCGTCGACACCGTCGCGCGTAACGACGGCGCCAGCGCCACCGTGGAGCAGCGCTCCGTGGTCCGGATCACCGCCTTGCGACCCGCGTCAACGCCTCGTTACGCTCGGCCGGCTTCGACGCCCGCACCCCGGGGCTGACGTCCCCTCCCTACCGGAAGAAGGCAGCTGCGTGGTCCCCGACGACCTCAAGTACACACGCGAGCACGAATGGGTGAAGGTCGTGGGGGACCGCACGGTGCGGGTGGGGATCACGCACTTCGCCCAGGAGGCGCTGGGCGACGTGGTCTTCGTGACGCTGCCTGCCACGGGTGCCGCCGTGGAGCTCGCCCAGGCCTTCGGCGAGGTCGAGTCCACCAAGAGCGTCTCTGATCTCTACGCCCCGGTTGCGGGGACGGTCAGCTCCTGCAACGACGCGCTGGAGTCCCAGCCGGAGCTGGTGAACAGCGATCCCTACGGTGAGGGCTGGATCGTGGAGATCGAGGTCGGCGACGCCGCGGAGCTCGACTCCGGGGAGCTGCTGAGCGCGGCGGACTACAGCGCGCACATCAGCGCCTGACCGTCGATTTGGTAGGACCTCGACGTGAGGTTGAGGGGGGCCTGCCGAGTTGCGGCAGCTCACCTCGTCGGCTGTCACTGCGCGGTTGACCGGGGGCGACTCGTCCACGTAGGTTGCCGCTTCACCTTCGACCTCCGGTGGGGGTCGAGACTTCCGGTGCGGGAGGCGCGACACACATGGCAGCGACGGTCTGCGCACGATGCGGGCACGAGAACGCGCCGGGGAGCCGCTTCTGCGCCTCCTGCGGCGCCCCCTTCGAGAACGCGTCGGAGACCACGTCCACCATCTCGCTCACGGGGATCGAGGCGCTCGACCCGTCCGAGGCCGCGGACTCGGCCTTGCCGGACGATGCCGCCGTCGAGCAGCTCCCCGCCGGGTCTGCGCTGCTGCTGGTCCGGCGCGGCCCCAGTGCTGGTGCGCGCTTCCTGCTGGACAGCGATGTCACCACGGCAGGACGCCACCCGGACAGCGACATCTTCCTCGACGACGTGACCGTCAGCCGACGGCACGCGGAGTTCCTGCGCCGCGACAACGGCTTTGCCGTTCGCGACGCCGGGAGCCTGAACGGCACGTATCGGAACCGTGAGCGGATCGACGAGGCGGTCCTCTCGGACGGGGACGAGGTCCAGGTGGGCAAGTTCAGGCTGGTCTTCTTCGGCAGCCCCAAGACGGCGGCCGGGGAGTGAGCACCTCGGCCTCACGTGCCTTCATGAGCATCGGTGAGGTGCTCAGCCAGCTGCGTCCCGAGTTCGCCGACGTCACGATCTCGAAGATCCGCTTCTTGGAGTCCGAGGGCCTGATCGAGCCGGAGCGGACCTCCTCGGGCTACCGGAAGTTCTCCCGCGACGACGTCGCCCGGCTGCGGTACGTCCTCGCGGCGCAGCGGGACCGCTACCTGCCGCTTCGTGTGATCAAGGACCACTTGGAGGCGATCGACCGCGGGCTCGAGCCGCCCGACGTCCAGGGCGGCGGACCCAAGGTGCCGATGGCCTTGGTGGCCAGCGACGGCTACCCCTCCGCCGGAGACTTCGCCCCGGACGCGAGCGAGGTGCGGCTCGCGCGGGCCGAGCTGCTCGAGGCCGCGGGGCTGGAGCCAGAGCAGCTCGACGAGCTCGAGCGCTTCGGTCTCGTCGGGCCACGTCCGGGCAGCAGCCACTACGACGGCGATGCGCTCGTGGTGGCGAAAACCGTTGCAGAGATGGCCAGATTTGGTATCGAGCCCCGTCACCTGCGCCCCTACCGGACCGCTGCGGAGCGTGAGATCGGTCTCTTCGAGCAGGTCGTGACCCCTCTCGTCCGCCAACGCGGCCCGGAGGCGAGGGCGCGCGCGGAGGAGGTAGTGCGCGAGCTCGCGGCACTCTCGGTGCGCCTGCACGCCGGCTTGGTGAAGACGGGCCTGCAACGCGGTCTTTCGCGCTGAGCCACCGGCGGATCGCACCGCCGAGCCGGGGGTAGGGTGCCCGCAGCGGGACGACAGCGAGGTGGTGACGAGGGTCGTGCAGGAGCTGGCGCTGGTGGGCGTCCGGGTTGAGCTGCCGAACAACCAGCCGATCGTGCTGCTCAAAGAGGTCGAGGGCGACCGCTACCTACCGGTGTGGATCGGCGCGGTCGAGGCCACCGCGATCGCCTTCGCGCAGCAGGGGATCGAGCCGGCGCGGCCGATGACGCACGACCTGCTCAAGGACGCACTCGAGGCGACCGGAGCGCAGCTGACCTCGATCCGGATCACCGAGCTCCGAGACGGCATATACTACGCCCTGCTGGTGTTCGCGAGCGGCGTCGAGGTCAGCGCCAGGCCCTCCGACGCCGTTGCCCTCGCGGTCCGGGTCGGGGTGCCGATGTACGCGGCCGAGCAGGTCCTCGAGGAGGCCGGCATCGCGGTGGAGGAAGAGGAGCAGGAGGAGGAGGTCGAGAAGTTTCGCGAGTTCCTCGACACCATCACGCCGGAGGACTTCCAGACGGGTTCGTGACCGCCACGCTCAACCTCACCCTCAAGTCGAGGTTTAGGTCGTCGACGCGCCGCGTCTGATGATTGACCGGCTCAGGGGTCGCGCCTAGCGTGCGTACCACATGCGTGTAAGCAAGGCACAAGCCCGTTGACGCTCAGCCCATCGACAAGCGACGGGCCCGTTGAGAAGCGACGGTCGTGGCAGCAGGAGGATGACGTGGAGCACGGCGAGCAGCCTCCGTTGTTTGAGGCCCCCGACCCCGGACTGCCGGCCGATCAGGGCTACCGCGGTCCGACCGCCTGCTCAGCGGCAGGGATCACCTACCGCCAGCTCGACTACTGGGCGCGCACCGGGCTCGTCGAGCCGAGTGTCAGGACGGCCCACGGCTCCGGGTCGCAGCGGCTGTACTCCTTCCGCGACGTCCTGGTCCTCAAGGTCGTCAAGAAGCTGCTCGACAGCGGCGTCTCCCTGCAGAACGTCCGTCAGGCCGTCGAGTACCTGCGCGGGCGCGGCACCGCTGACTTGGCGGGCATCACCTTGATGAGCGACGGCACCACGATCTACGAGTGCACCTCGGCCGACGAGGTCGTCGACGTGCTCCGGGGCGGACAGGCCGTGTTCGGGCTCGCTGTCGCCCCCGTGGTCAGGGAGCTGACCGGCTCGCTCAAGTCCCTGCCCTCCGAGCGACTGGACGGCACGGCCGTCACCGCCGAGTCCGGGTCCAGCGACGAGCTCGCTCAGCGCCGGAGCAAGCGGACCGCGGTCTAGCCACCGTCTAGCCACCGACCCGAGGTCGCCCGGCCACGGTCGAGGCCGCCGGGTCTCGTCAGCTGCGCGGTCGTGGGTTCGCTCCACCGCGCGTGTCGTGTCGCGTCATCCCGGCCCGGTCGCGCCTTGATAGGCTCACGCTGCCGACGACCCCCGCGGGAGAGTCCCCTCGCAACCAGCGAGGTGGCGCCGAAGGAGCAACCTCCCCGGAACCTCTCAGGCCACAGGACCGTGTGGGCGAGGCACCTCTGGAGAGCCGCGCGGCCCCGCGCCGCGAGCTGCTTGACAGAGGGGGAGCGCTGGGGCGCGCCCGCACCTCGGCACAGCCCAGGTCGCAGGGAGCCCCCCGTGTCAGAGCGCCAGCCCCACCTCCAGAGCCAGGCCCACCTCCAGAACCAGAGCCTCGCCGAGCTGGAGGACGCTGACCGGTTCGCGGACCGGCACATCGGGCCAAGCGCCGACGAGCAAGCGAAGATGCTCGCCGTCCTCGGCTACGGCTCGCTCGCGGAGATGGCCGAGCACGCCGTTCCCGAGGCCATCCGGGCGATCGAGGGGCTGGACCTCCCCAAGGCGGCCACCGAGCAGCAGGCCTTGGCTGAGCTGCGGGAGCTGGCCGGGCGCAACGAGGTGCTGACGCCGATGATCGGGCTCGGCTACTACGGAACGCACACCCCGCCCGTCATCCTGCGCAACGTCCTCGAGTCGCCGGCTTGGTACACGGCGTACACGCCCTACCAGCCCGAGATCAGCCAGGGCCGGCTCGAAGCCCTGCTCAACTTCCAGACCGTCGTGAGCGACCTGACCGGACTCCCGACGGCCAACGCGAGCCTGCTCGACGAGGCGACCGCCGCAGCGGAGGCAATGGCGCTTTGTCGTCGTGCCTCCAAGTCGACAAGCGACGCGGCGTTCCTGGTCGACGCGGACGTGCACCCGCAGACCCTGGCCGTGATCGCGACGCGGGCCCTGCCGCTCGGCATCGAGGTCGTCAGCCATGACATGTCCGGCCCGTTGCCCGACCGCGAGGTCTTCGGCGTCCTGCTGCAGTACCCGGGCAGCTCCGGGGCGGTGCGCGACCACACGGCCCTGATCGAGTCCGCTCACTCCCGGGGTGCGCTGGTCGCGGTGGCGGCGGACCTGCTCGCGCTGACCCTGCTCCGCCCGCCGGGTGAGGCCGGCGCGGATCTGGCGATCGGCACCAGCCAGCGGTTCGGCGTCCCCCTGGGGTTCGGCGGGCCCCACGCCGGCTACATGGCGGTGCGCGCCGGCCTCGAGCGGCAGCTGCCCGGACGCCTCGTGGGCGTCAGCGTCGACGCCGACGGAGCCCCCGCCTACCGGCTGGCCCTCTCGACCCGCGAGCAGCACATCCGCCGGGAGAAGGCCACCTCCAACATCTGCACCGCTCAGGTGCTGCTCGCGGTCATCGCCGGGCTCTACGCGACCTACCACGGTCCCGAGGGCCTTCAGGCGATCGCCCGCCGTACCCACCGCTTCGCCGCGCTCATCGCCGCCGGGCTCCGCTCGGCCGGTCTCGACGTCGGGCCGGACGCTTTCTTCGACACGCTGCGGGTCCGGGTGCCCGGCCGGGCCGACTCGATCCTGGCCGCCGCGCGCGAGGCGGGCATCCACCTGCTCAAGGTGGACGCTGACACGGTCGGGCTGTCCACGGACGAGACGACGACCCGGGCCCAGGCACTCGCCGTACTCGCCTCCTTCGGGGTTGCGGACGTCGATCTCGAGACACTGGACGCGAGTACGGCGGACGCGTTGCCGGCCGACCTGCTGCGCACGACGCCCTTCCTGACCC
>JAVEEJ010000181.1 GCA_030840515.1 Frankiaceae bacterium
GCTGATGGTCGCCGTACGGCTGTCAACGGGGGTCACTGGGCCGTTCGGGGGCTCAGGGTGACCGGGGTTCCTGCCGAGGGACCGGGCATGTCTTTGACCAATGACCTCGAGCGCACCCGGCGCGACCGCGCCCTGCTCGATGACCTCATAGCCAATCCGCAGCGCCTGGGCCCTGACTTCCAGCCCATCCGGCGGCTCGCCGACGACACCGTGGTCGCTTACAAGGCGACCGGTCGCGGCCAGGCGGGCACCGACCTCGCGGACACCCTGACGCTGCTCGAAGCGGCGCAAGGGCTCGGTGTGGTGGAGCGCCTGGACTGGGCGTTCCGCTGCCTCGCCTTCGACGTCGCGATCGACGCCGGGCTGCAGGCCGAGGTGCACCTGACGCCGGAGCCGGAGACCTTCGGCTCGGCCTGCCCTCCGCGGCTCGCGGTCTCCTTCGGTCGTGGCAAGCGCGCGCTTACCGTGGGCGCCGAGCTGCACCTGCAGGCGTTCGACGACTCGGTCGCGATGCGGCGTGCGGTCGACGAGTGGCGCGAGTACGGATGGAAGGTCGTCGTCGCCGACGTGGCGGACCGCGAGGACGCCGTGGGTCTCATCCCGGTGCTTCGACCCGACTACGTCCAGCTGGACATGTCGCTGCCAGGGCGTACGGCGGTCGGCACCGCGCCGTCCGTGCGCCGGCTGGTTTCCGCGGCACTGGACAACGGCGCCGAGGTCATGGCGACCCGGGTCGACGTACCTTCGCGTCGTCCGGAGGCGGCTGAGCTGGGCGCGACCTGTGCCCGCGGTCTCATCCTCGGCGCACCGGGACCGCTGCCGCGCTCCTAGCTCGCGCGCTCCTAGCTCCGCCTGTGGACAAGCCCGGCGGCGGGTTCTCGGACCTGTCCAGACTCCCGCCATGCACACAGACGTCCACCCGGAGAGCCTGGGCGCTGCGGCTACTTCGTTGGCCCGCGTCGCGGCCGAGCTAGCCGAGGCGCGCCAACAGCTGTCCGCCGTACACGCGCGCTCCACCGACCTCGGTCGCGCCGGTGCGGCCGCAGCGCACGAGACCTGGCGCAGCGCCGACCGGGCGCTCACCGGAGTGAGCGAGAGCGTGTCCTCGCTGGGTGACGCGCTCCGGTTGCTGGCGACCGTCTACGCCGACGTAGAGCGCGGGGCCGTGCGGTGAGCGCGACGGTGCTGGAGCCTCCCGCTCCGGCCTACCCCGCTCCCGTCACCCTGCCGCGGGTGGCGGCGAGCCCGGTTGATGCGCGCCGGCTCGCACGGGCTTATCGGGAGAGCGCGCGGACGACTGAGGACGCCGCGCGGCAGCTGCGTCAGGTGGTGCAGGGCCTGCCGTGGGCGGGTCGCGCGGCTCAGTCGAGGTGGGTACCTGCGGAGGTCGTGCTCGGGGACTTGCACCGGCTCGCGGAGGGGTTGCACGAGGTGGCCCGCTCACTGGAGTCCTATGCGCACGCGTTGGACAAGGCGCACGAGAAGCACCACTGGTCGCTGAAGAAGCTCGCCGTCATCGGTGCCGTCGTTGTCGTGACCGCGGTCGCGGTGACCGTGACGATGGGAGCCGCGGCCGTTGCTGTCGGCACAGCTGAGGCGGCGCTCGCGGAGGGCGCTCTGGCCGGGGCTGGCGCGGCGGTCACTGCAGCGACTGCCGCGGAGGCTGGTGCCACCGCCTCACTGCTGTCCTCGGCCGGGATGATGACGGGCCTGCGCGTGCTCGGGACGTTCGTGCTGCCGAAGCTCGCCCAGGCCGAGATCGCGGGTGGTTTGTCCGCCCTGCAGCAGGAGGTGTTCGCTGGGGAGATCTCTGGTTCGCAGGTCCTGCTCGACATGCAGCTCGGTCTGGCAGCCTCCGCGGCGACTGGGGCGGGCCTGCGCGCGGTGCGGGGCGCGGAGCTGACGGGTGCGGTGGGATGGGCGGCGCCCCATCTGGTGGTCGGCGCGGGCGTGGCAGGGACCAGTGCGCTCGGGCAGTGGGAGACGACGGGATCGGTCTCGGCGCAACGGGTGGCGCGCGACGGCGCACTCGGCGCCTACTTCTCGGGAGTCGGCTGGACCATCGCCCGCAACAGCGGGCTGGCCTACGCCACGCCCCGCGAGATCGAGCTCAGCAAGCGCTACAACTGGAACAACCCTGACACCCTCGCCAGACATGTCGCCGATCACGCCGCCGATCTCGGCATCACGAGCCCCGAGGAATACGTCCGGCAAGCACAGGCCCTGCTGCGCCGCGCCGAGGTGGGCGAAGTGGAATGGGGCTGGCAGCCTAGACATCGGTCCGTTGCAGTTTTGGACCGAACGAGTGGGACCTTCGCGACGTTCGATCCCGTGACCCGGGCCACGAAGACGCTCTACTCGCTGCTCGCCGGGGGCCAATCCGATTCGTATGTCACGTACTACTGGAAGCGCTACGTGGAACCATGGCCCCGTGGGAAATGGGGAGTCTGACGTGACGGATCCCGTGACGGTGTGCCCAGTCTGCGGCTGGCCACAGATGGAGGCTGACGATCGAGGCGAGCCCTTGGCACATGAGATCTGCGCCTGCTGTCGGACGCAGTTCGCCAAGAGCGAGTTCGACATCGAGTGGAGCTACGGGGTCGGCGATGACGGTGCTGCCTACCTGCTCCTCCGCAAGGCTTGGATCGATGCCGGTGCCCCTTGGGCACATGGGTCGCCACCGCCCGGATGGGATCCCGCGAAGCAGCTCGAGCAGGCGTTCGGGCGACCAGCTCACTTGCTCGACCCGCCACTCGAGGGATAACCGAGCGAGGCGCAGGTCCAGCGCTGCGGCTTGACCGCAACACGCCGGCGATTCTTGGTCCTGTCACGGTAACGGCGGTGCCACGGCGGCGAAGCGGACTAGCGCGGGCCCGCGGCGTCACGGCGACTGACGATTGCCCCGCCCAGCGGGGCAATCGCCATCGGCGCGAGGTCAGCCCCCTGGTGCCTTCAGACAATGGCGCCGCAAGGGCGACGGCGCGAAGGTCAGCGCGGCCCGAGCGCATAACACGCAACGGCAGCGGCGGCCGCCACGTTCAGCGAGTCCACCCCGTGGTGCATGGGAATGCGCACCGCCAGATCGCCCTCGCGCAGCGCGGATGACGACAGCCCCGGGCCCTCGGCCCCCAACAGCAGGGCCACCTTGTCCGACGCCGAGAAGGACAGCGACCGCAGATCCACCGCGTCGGGCGACGGAGTGAGCGCCAACAGCTGGAAGCCCGCATCCCGCAGCACGCCAAGGTCACCTGGCCAGGCATCTGCCCGCGCATAAGGCAGCTGCAGCACAGCGCCCATCGACACCCGCACCGCGCGCCGGTACAGCGGGTCGGCTGACAAGGGATCGAGTACGACGCCGTCCATGCCGAGACCGGCCGCCGCGCGGAATACAGCGCCGACGTTCGTCGGGTTGTTCACCTGCTCCAGGACGACCAGCCGCGACGCCGACGACGCGAGTGTGGCGATCGACGGGACAGGAACCCGGCCGAACGAGGCGAGCGCGCCGCGGTGCACGTGATAGCCGGTGACGGCTTCGAGTACGGCGACCTCCGCCGTGAAGACCACCGCGTCGTCCGGCAGCACGTCGGAGAGCGTCGACAACCATCGCGGCTCCGCCAGGACAGTGCGCAGTGGATACCCGGACCGGAGCGCGCGCTCCACCACCCAGGCTCCTTCGGCGATGAAGAAGCCACCCCCGGGCTCGATGGAGCGGCGGCGTACGACGTCGGTGAGGTCGCGGTAGTCAGCCAGCCGCGGATCGGCGGGATCCGTGATGGGGACGGCGGTGCTCAGAGGTAGAGCCCGGTCTGACCGTCGTCGAGCCGTGCCGCGGCGACTGCGTGGATGTCGCGCTCGCGCAGCAGGATGTACTCGGTCCCGTGCAGCTCGACCTCCGCGCGGTCCTCCGGATCGAACAGGACACGGTCGCCCGTCTGCACCGCGCGCACGGTCGCCCCGACCGCGACGACCTCGGCCCAGGCCAGTCGCTTGCCCATCTGCGCGGTCGCCGGGATGACGATGCCCGCACTCGATCGGCGCTCCCCCGCCTCGCCGTCCAGGCTGACGAGCACCCGGTCGTGCAGCATCCGGACCGGCAGCCCCGCGTGCTCGGAGGCGGCGTTGCGGGCGGCGTTCGCTGGCATGACGACCACGCTAGCGACTCACAGCGCGAGCTCGACCCAGACCACCTTGCCGATGCCGGCCGGCCGGATTCCCCAGTCGCTCGCGACGCTGTCGACGAGGAACAAGCCACGTCCGCCTTCGTCGTCGAGCGCCGCCCGGCGCAGTCGCGGCAGGCTGCGGTCGGCGTCGGCCACCTCGACCACGAGCCCCTGCTCGCGGCAGCGCAGCCGAAGCGTGCACGGCGGGGAGCCGTAGCGCATCGCGTTGGTCACCAACTCGCTGACGATGAGCGTCACGGAGTCCGCGACGCCCTTGACCCCCCGCAGCTCGAGCTGCTCGAGCGCCCAGCGCCGAGCCAGCGCGACCTCGCCGTCGGCGTTCCCGATGTGACGGACCGACCACGCTGACGCGGCCTTGCGAGTGGGAGCGACGCGGGCGACGAGTACGGCGACGTCGTCACCGAAGTCCTCGTCGGCGTTGACCGCACGCAGCGCCGCCGCGCATAGTGCCGCCGCCGACTCGGTCACCCCGGCCAAGGCATCACGCACCAGGTCGATGCCGACATCGATGTCGCGCGTGCGCTCCTCGATCAGCCCGTCGGTGTAAAGGACGACCCCACCGCCGGGTGGCAGCGGGATCTCGGCCGCGACGTAGCGTGGGCCACCGACACCGAGCGGCGTCCCCACCACCAGGTCCAGCGTCATCGGCCGCGTTCCGTCGGGGTCGAGGATCAGCGGTGGTGGGTGGCCTGCGTTGGCCAGCACCACGGTGTTGGCCCCGGGGTCGAAGACCGCGTAGATCGCGGTGACGATCTGCACCTCCTCGAACCCGCGCACCACGCGGTCGAGTCCGGCCAGGACCTCATCGGGTGGCAACTCCATCGCGGCGTAGGCGCGTACCGCGGCCCGCACCTGGCCCATCACCGCGGCGGCCCGGATGCCGCGGCCCATGACGTCGCCGATGACCAAGGCGGTGCGACCGCTCGACAGCGCGATCACGTCGAACCAGTCGCCGCCGACCTCGGTGCCCACCGTGCCCGGCACGTAGCGGTGCGCCACCTCGAGCCCCTCGGCCTCGTGGTGGTCCGCAGGCAGGAGGCTCTGCTGCAACGTCAGCGCGACCTCGGCGCGCTCCTCGAACTGGCGGGCGTGGCCGATCGCGGTCGCCGCACGCCGCCCCATCTGCGCGAGCAGGTCGAGGTCGTCCTCGCTCAGCCGGCGCCCCGACGGACCGTTGGCCAACGTCATCGTGCCGATGTTCTGCCCCGCGACGATGAGCGGCACGATGGCCACGGAGCGGTTGCCGATCTGGCGCAGGAGCTCGAGGTGCTCCTCGCCGCGGCCCCGCGTCTCGACGTACCCCTCGGGGAGCTCTGCCAGCAGTCGCGGTTCACCCGTGCGCGCGACCTCGTGCACGGTCGTGCTTCCCGTGTAGCCGTTCTCCAGGTCGACCAGCTTCGCCATGGCAGCGTGGAGCTCGGCATCCGCGTGGGCGAACGCCACCGCCCGCAGCCCTCGCTCGTCGGCGAGGTTGACCCAGCAGCAGTCGGCGAGCCGCGGCACCACGAGTCGCACGACCCGCGCCAGGTTCTCCTCGTAGTCGAGCGAGCTCGACAGGGTGCGGCCCACCTCCGCCAGCATCGACAGCCGGTCGCGCTGGTCCTGCGCAACGGACAGCGCGGCCCGCTCGGACTCGAGCAGCGCCGCGCGGTCGAGTGCCTGCGAGCACTGCGAGGCGATGGCCTCGACCAGCCGGCGCTCCTGGTCCCCGACCTCGCGCGATCCGTACCAGCCCAAGGTGAGCACGCCGAGCCTGCGATCGCGCACCTCGAGCGGCAGCAGCGCCATGGACTGCTCGCGCGCCTCGATGCCCGTCAGCATCGGGTAGCGCGCATCGCGTTCGGTGAGGTCGTGCCACCACTGCGCCTGGCCCGCCCGGAAGACCTCGCTCGCCGGCAGCTCGGCATCCACCGGGAACGTCGTGAACCGCGTGCGCACCTCTGGGTCCAGCCCGACGGCCCGCACCAGCTCGAGGCTTCGACCGTCGGGGGTCACGTGGATCAAGCTGGCGTTGTCGGCGGCGAGCAGCGTCGCGACGCGACTCATCACGACCTCGGCGACGTCCTCCACGGTCCGCGCCTGGGACAGGCCACTGGTGATGTCGTGCAGCACCGCGAGCCGGGAGACCGCGGCCTCTGCCGCCACCCGCTGGCTCTCTGCAGTGCGGTGCGCCTCGCGCTCGGCCGCGTAGATGCGCGCCGCATCCAACGCGGCGCCGGCTCGGCGGCCGATCTCGGCGGCCAGCTCGACGTCTTCCGGGGGAAAGTGGCCCGCGTGCTCGGACGCCAGGCCGACCACTCCGACGACCCGGCCCCCGGCCATCAGGGGAACCGCCAGCGCAGCGCGCAGGCCCTGGCTCTCGAATGCGTGGCGTGAGGTGTCGCTGGGAGCGATGCTCGCCACGACCTCAGGCGTCATCTCGATCGCGACCGCCACGCCCTCCTCGGCTGCGCGCCGGTTGGGGTGCGCCGGCGGGTAGTCGACGAGAGCGCCAACCGGGCTCCAGCCCTGCGGAGGACCGCCCTGAGCGTCGTGGACCAGAACCCGCCTGAAGGCGAGCGGCTCCTCGACCAGGTCGACGACGATGTGGGCGGCGAAGCTCGGGACGAACAGCTCGGCGAGGCCCGCCACGGTGCGCTCGAGGTCGAGCGCGACGCTGAAAAGCTCGGAGCAGCGGGACAAGAACGCCAGCCGCCGGCTCGCTGCGGCAGCCATCGCTGCGGCGGCGGTCGCCTCGCTGACGTCGATGACGACCAGCCCCAGGCAGGCCGGCCCCCCATCGGGCTCGAGCCGCAGCGCTGAGACTCGCCAGCTGCCACCCTCGGCGCCCCCGGGCGTGACGACCAGGTCGAGTGCCGGGACGCCGGTGGCGAGGACCTGCGCGAAGCGCGACTGGAGCGGCCCGAGTGGCGGCACGGCTTCCCCGAGACCCTTGCCTGCGCAGTCATCGGACGGGGTGCCGGCGAGCTCTTCGAGCGCGCTGTTGAGCCGCAGGCAGCGCAGGCTCCCGTCGAGGACAGCGAGCCCGACCGGGGCGTGGTCGAACAGCTCCCGGTGCATCAGCAGCCCCTCGGCATCCTCCGACGCACCTGTGACCACCAGGGAAATCTATCCCGGGCTGGCCAGCCCCAAGCACACCTCGGCCCGCGGCAGCTCGGCGAGCCGTGACGCCGGCAGCACCAGCTTCGAGCCGCGGATGCCGCTGCCCACCACGACTGTTCCGGCCTCCAGCACCGCGGCGTCGACGAGGACCGGCCAGGTCTCGGGCAGCCCGACCGGGGTGATGCCGCCGTACTCCATGGAGCTCTGCGCCACCGCGTCGTCCATGGCGGCGAACGAGGCCTTGCGCGCGTCCACCTTGCGCCGCACGAAGCCGTTGACGTCGGTACGTGTGGTGGCGAGTACGACGCACGCGACGAGCGTGGTGACCTCGCCGCGTCGCGCCGCCACCACGACGCAGTTCGCCGACCTGTCCATCGGCCAGTCGTAACGCGCGCAGAACGCTGCCGTGTCCGCGTCCGTCGGGTCGATCGGAGCCACCTGGACGTCGTCCCAGCTGAGCGTCTCCAGCGCGGCGCGCACCGAAGGCCCGAGCAATTCAGGCGCCGACCGCCACGGGACCGGGTGCAGGCTCACGCTCGGATCCTGCCCTTGCCAGCAGATCGAACGTGTGTTCCCCTAGGGCCATGCGCTGGGACGGGCAGACGGACGCCGGGGCTCCGCTCGCCCTCATCGAGCAAGGGGCGGTCACGCGGCGCTTCGACACCCCTCGCTTCCAGGGCATGGAGTTCTACGAGGTGCACGCGCGCAGCGTGCTCAACCGGGTCCCGGACAGCTCGCCGGTCCCCTTCCGCTGGACCGTCAACCCCTACCGCGGCTGCTCTCACGCCTGCACCTACTGCTTCGCGCGCAGCACCCACAGCTGGCTCGACCTGAGCCCCGGGCTCGACTTCGACCGCCGGGTCGTGGTGAAGGTCAACGCACCTGAGGTGCTGCGACGCGAGCTCGCCCGGCCCCGGTGGGCGAGGGAGCGGGTAGCGCTCGGGACCAACGTCGACCCCTACCAGCGGGTGGAGGGCCGCTATCGCCTGATGCCCGGCATCATCGAGGCGTTGCGCGACAGCGCGACACCCTTCTCGATCCTCACGAAGGGCACCCTCATCCTGCGGGACCTCGAGCTGCTCGCCGGCGTCGCGCAGCGCGTCCGTGTCGAGGTGGCGATGTCGATCGGCAGCATCGACCCCGACGTCTGGCGGGCCACCGAGCCCGGCACCCCCTCCCCAGCCCGCAGACTCGAAGCCGTCAGCCGGATGCGGGAGCGCGGTCTGCGGCCCACCGTGCTGTGCGCGCCCTTGATCCCGGGCCTGAGCGACTCGCGAGAGGCGATCGAGGCCACGGTGCGCGCCTGCGCGGATGCGGGCGCCGTGAAGGTGACCGGCATCCCGCTGCACCTGCGTCCCGGGGCGCGCGAGTGGTTCCTGGAGCGCATCTCCGACACCCACCCGCAGCTGCTCCCCCGGCTCCGCCAGCTCTACCGCAGGGGCGCCTACGCACCCGCTGACTACCGTCGCGAGATCGGCGCGTTGGTCGCCTCCGCGGCGCGGCGGCACGGCGTGCACCGCGACCCCGAGCCCGTGGAGCCGGGGCCGACGGACCGCGCCGCGAAAGAGCAGGCGCCGGAGCAGCTCAGCCTGTTGTGATGCCCGGCGGGTTGGACGTGATGACCGCATCCGCGAGCCCGACGGCGACGGCTTCGCGTGCGCCGAGCCACCAGTCCTTGCGGATCCAGCGGGACCTGATCTGCCGCTCGGTCAACGACGACCGGGCGCTGAGCAGCGCGACGATCCGACGCTCCATCTGCTCGTAGAACTCGACTCGGTCGCCGAGCTCGCTGCTGCGGCCCTCCGCCCCACCGCTGACCTCGTGGACGAGCAGGAACGCGTTCTCGCCCATGACTCGCTCGTCCGCGGCCTGCAGCACGACACCGCCCATGGAGGCGGCCCGCCCGAGCACCTCGATGCGCAGGTGGTGGCCGGCATGGCGCAGCCCGGTGAGGAAGTCGACGAGAGCGAGCCCGTCGAGGACCCGGCCACCCGGTGAGTTCAGCACGATGCGCAGATCCGCCCCGGGCTCACGCCGTGACCACGCCGCGAGGGTGCTCATCGCGGTGCGCACCGAGACCTCGTTGACCTCGTCGTAGAACGTGTAGCTCAGGTCGTGCGCCGCTTCCGACCGGGACTCGGCATCCCGGCGCAGCGCAACAGCGAGCTCGAGCTCGGCCTTGTCGGCGTCGGCCACTGCACGGCGCAGCTCGGCAGCAGCCCGCTGCATCGAGATCTGCTCCCGCAGCGCTTCCACCCACGCGCCGTACTCGTCCGGATCGACCGGCGCCAGCCCCACAGACGGGGCGCTGGCGAGGACGGCGTCGAGGGGCAGGCGCTCGGCGGTCGGCTGGGGACGCTGAATAGGGATCGGCATCACGGAGACGACGGTAAGGGCGATTGCTCCGCTCAGCAGGCGATTCGGACCAAGATGGTCACTCTGCGCGGGGGTGCCTAGTCCGTCTGTGCGCTCCCTGGGGGTGCACCTCAGCCGGATCGGGTGGGCAGTCGGCCAGCGCGCCGCGCAGCAGCTGCAGCGCGCTCCTGGTCAGTGCCTCGGCCTGCTCGTCGCTGAGCCCCTGCTCGCGGGCCACCCGGGCGCTGCCTTCGCCGTAGCCGAGCGCCGTCACGACCGCCTCCCGCTCAGGCGCAGGGAGCGCGGCCAACGCGTCCTCCAGCCGCGAGAGCAGCTCGGCCTCGCTCATCCCCTCGGAGCTGGCGACAGCGCTCAGCGCATCGGGTGAGAGGTACGCCGGACGGTGCGGGCGCGAGCTGCTCAGGGCGTTCGCTCCTTCGCGTCGGGGTGGGAACTACTCGGCCGCCCGGGGTTTCCCCCGGGCGGCCGCTGCACCAGCCCGCCAGGTCGCCTCACGGCGGTGCGCCGCTCGTGGCGGCATGTTTGGGACCGGGGGCCATGGATCGAGCTGGTGCAGTCCCCCATGCTACCTCTCGGCACTGGAGTGGAGCGGCTCAAACGGGCGACATCAGCCTTGCCCGGCAGCGCTCCTCGGAGCGCTGATCGGACGGGCCGATTCAGACCGCCCGCAGCCGGCGTGGGGGCTCGGTGCTCGGCTTGGGGACCGTCGGCGTCCGCGTCAACGTGGCGCGCAACAACGTGCCCTCGCCGAGGGTGACCACCTCGACCTCGCTGGCGATCGCCCGCACCAGGAACAGTCCGCGGCCCCGCTCCGCCTCGTCGGAGGGCAGCGACCGGCCGAGCTCGTCCAGGCGCCCGGGATCCACCCCGTCGTCGTGGACCTCGATCAGGACCGTGGAGGGGGTCACGGTGGCGGTCAGCCGCACCTCGTGAGACGCGGCCATCACCGCGTTCGCCAAGAGCTCAGAGGCAGCGAGTACGACGTCGTCTGCGTTGTCCATCACCGTGCCCAGCCAGGCCCTCAGCTCGGCGCGCACCTCAGGCACGGACGCGAGCTGCGGCGAGGCGACCCACTGACGGGAGACCGTCTCGGCCTCGACCGGAGTGCGGCGCAGCACCAGCGCGAGGGTGTCGTCGTGACGTTGCGCGCCGGCGAGGGCGCGGTCGATCAGCTCGCGACTGAGCTCCGCGGCAGGCAATGAGCTGAGGGCAGTGGCGTGGCGCACCAGCGCCTCCATGCCCTCGATGACGTCCTTGCGCGCCTCGATCAGCCCGTCGGTGTAGAGCACCAGCGCGTCGTCCACGCCGAGGGTGGT
The DNA here is from genome assembly GCA_030840515.1 of Frankiaceae bacterium. Classification (GTDB taxonomy): domain Bacteria; phylum Actinomycetota; class Actinomycetes; order JAVEEJ01; family JAVEEJ01; genus JAVEEJ01. Next base: position 10,976 of record JAVEEJ010000181.1, read on the forward strand.
CTCGACGACGACATCGCTGCCCGCGCCGGGCCATCCGATGGCGCAGCCACTGGCAGCGAGCTGCTCGACCTCGCCGTCGGCCCGCACCAGCAGAGCGGGCGGGTGTCCACCAGCGGCGACCCGCAGCCGGCCGGTCGAGGGGTTGTAGCGAGCGATCACGACAGTGGCCACCAGCTCCGGGTGCTGCGCGGACAGCAGCTCGTCGGCGCGGACCACCACGTCCTCGAGCGGTCGTCCTTCGGCGGTGACGACGCGAAGCGTGTGGACAACGGCGAGCGCGTCCTTGGTCGCGCCGACACCGTGCCCGAGGACGTCCACGACGCACAGGTGCACCTCACCGTCGGGCAGCACCTGCCAGTCGTAGATGTCGCCGCCGGTGGGTGCGGACGGGTCCGACGGAAGGTAGGACACGCCGAGGTCCGCGCCGGCGACTTCGGGCCGCACCGGCATGACCGCCTGCTGCAGCTGCTCGACGACGGCACGACGTGCAGCCTCGGCCTCCGCGAGCCTGCCGACCTCCTCGCGCAGCTCCTCGACCTCGGAGCTCGTGGTGACGTCACGGGCGACGACGACGAGGGCCTGGGCCTGTCCTTCGTCATCGCGCGCGACGCTGTAGGAGCACATGAGACGGCGTTCGCCTTCGCCGGCGGGGCTGACGACGAGGTCGGCCGGCAGCACACCGCCGGCGTGCCAGCCTCCGATGTCGACGGTGTTGCCCGCGACGGTGCGGGCGCGCAGGCGCGTGAGTGCGCCCGGGCGTCCGATCACGTCTTCGGCGGCAAGGCCGGTGGAGCGCACCAACGCCGGGTTCCAGGACAGGACGGTCCCGTCACGCCCGATCGTCGCGATCCCGTCGCTGGTGGTGCTCACGATCTCCGCGAGCCGACGGCGCTCTTCCAGCACGCTTGCCAGCAGCCGGCCGCGTCCCAGTGCGCTGGCCGCCTCGCGCGCGAGCGCCTCGAGCACCGTCATCTCGCCGTCACCGAAGCCCTCGAGGCCCGCGCGGTCGAGCACGATCAGCACGCCGGTGAGACGGCCTTCGACCAGCAAGGGGGCCGAGAGGCACTCGCGGTGCCCGCGTTCGGTGAGCTCGCGGCCGAGCGGGTCGCGCCGGTCGGCGACGAGCCGCATCGGGCCGGGCTGCGCGGCGAGTGCGCCCTCGAGCGAGGCGACGTCGTCGGGCTCGAGGACGACGGTCTCCCCCTGGTCGCTGACCCGCCTGACCTCACGCACGCCGTCACCGCGCAGCACAAGTGAGGCCGCGCCGGCGTCGAAGCAGGCCGCGACCTCGGCGAGGAACGCCGAGATGCCGTCTCTGGGGTCGAGCGGAGTGGCGAGCGCCTGGGCAGCCCGGTGCAGTGCGTTGAGCCGGTGTCGCTCCGCGCGCGCTACCGCGTATCCGCGGTAGGCCAGGTGCAGCACCACGAGTGGTACGGCGAACAGCACCACGGCCGCGGGATGTGCCACGTACGCGAGGACGTAGAGCATGCCGATCAGCGCGTTGACTGCCCACCCGCCGAGCCAGCCCGGGACCATGACGGGTGCGAGCTGGCGCAGCACCCCGGCGGCCCGGCTCGGATCGGCAGCCATCAGGACCAGGACGAAGGCCGCCTGGTTCACGAGGAGTACGACGGCCAGGCCGGCGAGCAGTGCGGCGAGGTTCCCAGCCGTCAGCCCCGGCCCGTTGCTGAGCGCGTCGACGACGAGCGCTCCGCACCCGGCGGCGAGTGCCATCTCCGCGATGTTGAAGGCGACCTTGATCGGCGTGTTGCGTCGCAGCACGCCGGTCGCCAGCTGACCCGCTGCCACGGCGAGCACGACCCAAGGCGCAGTGAAGGAGAACAGCAGGGGCGCCAGGACAGCCTCGACCAAGTTCAGCGCGTTGACCTCGCGGCCGACGCGGAACCGCACCGTGAACCACTCCGCAGTGGCGACGAGCAGGGCGAGCGCCGGCAGCGCGGGCCAGGAGACGCGTCCCGGCGGGGGCCCGCCGTCGGCTCCGGCCAGGGCCACTGCGGCCGCGGCGAGCGCGAGCACGCCGACGTACGCCCCCAGCAGGGGCGTGAGTCGAGTCGACGTGCGCGGCCGCGGCATGCTCAGTCCCAGACCCCGTACCAGGTCGAGCCCTGGAGCGATGCGCCGTACCACGTCGACCCCTCGGTGCCGCCGTACCAGGTGGAGCCGTACCAGGTCGACCCGTACCACGTGGAGCCGTACCAGGTGGAGCCGTACCAGGTGGAGCCGTCGAGACCGCTGGCCCACTGGCTGGAGTACCAGGTGCTACCCGTCCAAGCCGAGCCGGTGTAGCCGTACGGGTCGTAGTACGTGCCCTGCGCGGTCTCCGCGCCCTTGACCGCGTCGCAGTCCTTGTCCAGCGAGCGCTGGGCGGCGGCGCACGGGCGGCCCGTCACGTGCTCGGTCCCGCGCGCGGACTCCAGCCCACCGGGCTCGAACGTCGTACCCGCTCCGTCCGAGGGGGTCCGGGCGTAGGTCGCGAACGGCTGCGGCACCGAGTGCACCGCGCGGTAGCCGTCGACCACGCCGGCTCCCACGCCGGAGGCGTCGCGAGAGAAGGAGGCCTGCGCCGTGGCGACGAGGGCTCCCTTGAGCTGGTCCGGCGACCAGTCCGGGTGCGCCTGGAACGCGAGCGCAGCAAGCCCCGAGACCACACCCGTGGACTGCGAGGTGCCGGAGCCGCGTCGGTAGGGCGAACCCGAGAGCGGCCCGCCGGGAGCAACCTCTTCCACCCGACTTCCCGGGCTGCGCAGCGAGACCACGTGGCCGCCGGGGGCTGCGATGTCCGGCTTGGCCAGACCCTGGGCAGTCGGGCCGCGACTGGCGAAGTTGGGAAGCGTGTCGTCGGTGACCGTCGAGGTCTCCCGATCGTCCACCGCGCCGACCGTGATCACGAGCGGGTCGTCGGCGGGCTTGCTGATCGTCCCGGTCGCGGGTCCGCGGTTGCCCGCAGCCACAACCACGGCCACACCACTGGTCCAGGCTCGCTCCACCGCGAAGTTCAGCGGGTCATGGCGGTAGTCCGCGGTGCTGTCGGTGCCGAGGCTGAGGTTGAGGACCCGGATGCCGTAGGTGTCCTTGAACGAGACGGCCCACTGGATCGCAGCCAGCACCTTGCTCACGTCGGCCGACCCGTCGCGGCCCGCGATCTTGATGCTCACGATCTTGGCCTCGGGCGCCACACCGCCGTAGAAGCCGTAGCTCGCGGCGCCGGACCCGGCGATCAACCCGGCGATGAACGTGCCGTGGCCGTAGGAGTCGTTGCAACCGGCCTCGCCGGAGAAGTTGACGCAGTCGTCGCCCGGCATACCGGTGACGGGGTCGGCGACGTTCAGCACAGTCGAGGCCAGGTCCGACACCGGCGCTACTCCGGTGTCGATGAGCGCCACCGTCACGCCCTTGCCCGTGACGCCGTCCGCATTCAGCCGATCGGCACCGACCTCGTGGCGGTACACCGGCCGGGGCAGGTCCTCGAGGTCATGGCCGTAGAACTGGAAACCGCCTCGGCCACCCCCGTCGATGCTGCGCATCGACACGTGGTCATCGGGAGTGACGGCCAGCACGCCCGACGTGGACCGAAGCGCCGCGATCTGGTCGGCGGGGACGGTGGCGGCGAAGCCTCGGACGATCGGGAGGTCGCGGGTGACGACGCCTCCGAGCGCACGCACCGCGGCCTTGGCACCCGCCTGCGCGCCGGGTGCCTGAACGATGACGGAGGACGAGCCGATAGCCGGTCTCGTGGTGGATGCGGCCGTCGGCCCTGCCGCGGCACCGCTGGACAGCACGGCGACGAGCACTGCGGCCCCGACCAGGCCTACCGACCGAACGCGCTTGAGCACCGCTGACCCCACCCCTCGTGCACCTCAGGGCACGCCTCTAAGGACGCGCCTCCGCGCGGGTACCCGGACTGGGGTGCGCCCAATCGCGCTGACGACCCCAGATGTTGCAGATCTGCGAGACGGTCTCACTCTGTGTCACTAGACGCCCGAGGATAGCCCGCGATGTCCTGTTTCGTCACGAGAGACGCGGGCGCCCTGCCGAGGAGCTCAGGTCGCAGGCCGCGGGATGCCACCGCGCACAGCTGGACGCGGCCAAAGCCGGGCAGCAGACAAAGCGGGACAACCGGGGGACTAGTCATCGGTAGTCACCTCTGGAGCGGGAATTTGGGCCGGATGGTCTGTGCGGAAGGCGAGCCCGCGACCCGATCTTCAGAGCATGGACATCACGCCAGCAACCGCAGTCTCCCTGCCCGTCGTGGCTGTCGAGGTGCTCCCCGCGGTTCGAGCTCCGCGCCGCTGGCGGCTCGGCCAACCAGCCGCTACGTCGCGCCCGGAGCCCGACGCGGCCGAGTCGGCCGCTCCCGAGCCGGCCGGCGAGGACGCTGTGGTCGAGGCTGAGATCGAGGCGGCCGCACCGCTCGCGCACTTCGGTCGCTGGCTCGCCGACCTCGAGGGCACGCCTTCCGCGCCCCCGGCCGAGGCCGTGGCGCCAGAGGCTGTCGAGCTCACGGAGCTGCCCTCGGCGGAGGCTGACGACGAGCGGCTGCGCGGTCTCGCCCAAGAGGTGAAGGACCTCGCGGAGGAGCTCGAGACCGTTCGCCAGCGGGCAGCTGCTGAGCGCATGCGGCTGCTCGAGGACCTGAGCGTCGCCCGCGAGGCCCGACACGCCGCGGAGCAGGAGCTCGCCGCGATGCAGGCCGTCCTCGAGGTGGCCGAGCGCCAGGTCCCCCGTCCCCGCCTGGGGTACGTCCACTCCGCCGGCTGAGCGTCTCCTGAGGCGCTCGGCCCCGTACGACGGCCCCCCGAGGCAGGAACGGCCCTGGCGAGCGCGAAGTCAGTGAGCAGGCAACGGCACCGGCCGTCGCTGAGCTCCCCGGAGGCCCCCTCGTGCGTGCACGCCTTCTCCCAGCCCTCGTCGGCATCACGGTCCTCGGCGCTGGGATCGCCGTCGGCGTGAGCGCCACCGCGGCGAAGAACGCCCGGCCCACCGTCGCCTACCACGGCAAGATCATCACGGCGCAGCCCAAGACCCGCCCGGCCAACCGCGCCGTCGCCTACCGCGGCCGCCCGCTGGTGCTCCAGCAGACCTACGTCGGCCGGGGTGCGGCCGAGCCCACGATCGGGCTCGACAAGTCCGGCACGGCGTTCTACGCGGCGTCGACCTTCGACAGCGTCGTCGGGCAGGCCCACACGATCCTGCTGCGCTCCAAGGACACCAACAAGACCTGGAAGTCGGTGCAGCCGACCGCTGCGGGCGCCGACCTGCACCCCCAGACGCTTGACCCCTACGTGTACGTCGACCCTGACTTCGGCCGGGTGTTCAACGTCGACCTGGTCGGCGCGGCCTCGGAGATCTCCTTCAGCGACGACAAGGGAGCCACCTGGAGCCACACGGTGGTCAGCTCGGCAGGCGTGAACGACCACCAGACCCTCACCTTCGGCTTCCCGCCGCGCGAGAGCAGCTACCCGCTGCTCGACCCCAAGCTGCCGAAGATCGGCTACTACTGCGGCAACACCGTGGCCTTCGAGACCTGCGCGCGGTCCTTCGACGGCGGCCTGAGCTGGAGTCAGCTCCCGAGCCCGCCCTACACCGGCGCCAGCACGCAGCCCGGCGGCAGCGGCTTCTGCGGCTCGCTCGCCGGTCACCTCGTCACGGACCCGATCGGCAACGTCTACATGCCCAAGGGGCACTGCGACCTGCCGACGATCGCCATCTCCTCAGACGCCGGCACCACGTGGAAGGACGTGCCGGTCAGCACGACGATCCACGCTTCCGACATCCAGACCTCGGTGAGCTCGGACAAGGCCGGCAACCTGTTCTACGTCTGGTGGGACTCGGTCTACCAGCTGCCCTACCTGTCGGTCTCGCGCGACCACGGCAACACCTGGTCCCCGGCCCGGATGATCGCGCCGCCAGGGGTGACCCAGGTGAACTTCCCGACGATCGAGGCCGGCGACCGGGGACGGATCGCGATCAGCTTCCCTGGCACCACCGGCGACCCGAGGGACCCCAACCGCCCGTGGAACACCTACGTGGTGATCTCGACCGACGCCCTGACGGCCAACCCCACGTTCGTCTCCAGCACCTCCAACATCCCGAGCGACCCGGTGCACCGCGGCAACTGCAACGCCCGCTGCGCGGGGATGTTCGACTTCCTCGATGTCGTGGTGGCACCCGCGGGCCAGGGCGTCGTGTGGGCGACCGCTACCGACACCTGCACGAGCGCTGCCTGCAAGGACCCTGACGGCAGCGCCCGCTCCGCCAGTGACGCAGCCGGCGTCGCGGTGCGTCAGGTCTCAGGTCCCGCCCTCCGTGGCAAGAAGCCGTATCTTCCGTAATGGCACGACTCGTTCCATCCCTCCCGAAAGGCACCACAATGCGACCGCTTCCCGCCAGACTCGCTCTCGCCGCCGCAGGCCTCGGCCTGCTCGCCAGCGGGATCAGCGTCGCCGGCTCCGCCACCGCGGCCGGGGCCGACCAGTCGATCACCGCGCCGAGCAAGGCCGGCAAGACCGCGACCGTGGCGTGGACAGGCACGATCCCCGTCGGCGCTTCGGTGCTGCTCGTCGGCGACCCGCTCGCGGTGTGCGACGAGGCCGACCCGACCAAGGGCGACCGGCACACGATCCAGGTCACACTGCCCGCGTCGCTCCCGAAGGGCGTGCAGCTCACCGGCATGTTCAGCATGGACTGGGACTCCCCCAACGGCGGTGTGGAGGACGAGAAGCTGGTCGTGCTCGACCCGCACGGAGCCGTGATCGGCGACAGCGACACCGGTGGCCAGACCTTCGAGACCGCGCCCGTGACGAAGCTCGAGAACGGCATCTACACGGTCATCGCCTGCCCGTTCCAGAACCCCACCCCCAAGGCCTACAGCGGCAAGCTGACGATCTACGCGACGACCAACGTCAGCTCCATCGCCAAGGGCGTCACCCGGCCCACCTACATCCAGACCACGGCTCCCAAGCCCTTGGCAGCAGACGCCGGAGAGCCCTCGATCGGCTCCAACTGGAAGTCCGGCGCAGTCATGTTCCAGTCGGGTACGACGACCTACCGGGTCACGTTCAACGACAAGGCCAAGACCTCGACCTGGACCGACCGGACAGGCAACACGACCGGCGTGACCACCCTCGACCCGATCCTGTGGACCGACAACACCACCGGCCGGACGATCGTCTCGCAGCTGCTGCTGGCGTGCTCGGCGGCGGAGTACACCGACGACGACGGTGCGACCTGGGTCCCCAGCCAAGGCTGCGGTGAGGGCACCGCGCTCGACCACCAGACCATCGGCGGCGGGCCCTACCCGGCCGAGACCGCTGCGCTGGGCACCGTCTACCCCCACCAGGTCTTCTACTGCATCCAGGGCGCTGTCGCGGCGTTGTGCGCGCGGTCCCTTGACGGCGGCCTGACGTTCGGCAACGCGGTCCCGGCTGCCACCACGGAGTGCGGCGTGCTCCACGGCCACATCCGCGTCGCGGGCGACGGCACGGTCTACCTGCCGTTCAACAACTGCAACGGCCGCCAGGGCGTCTCGGTGAGCCGCGACGGCGGGCTGACCTGGAACATGAAGATCGTCCCGGACTCGCTGGCCGGCACCAACGACTCGTCGGTGCACGCCGGCAAGGACGGGACCGTCTACTTCGGCTACGCCGACGGCACGGGCCACGCCAAGGTCGCGGTGTCCCGCGACCACGGCGACCACTGGGCACCGAGCGTCGACGTCGGTGCGGCCTACAGCATCCAGTCCACCGAGTTCTCCGAGATCATGGTCGGCGACAACGACCGTGCGGCGTACGCGTTCCTCGGCACCCCGACCCGCGGTTACTACCAGGGCCAGAAGTTCGGCCAGGACGCCTCAGGCGACCGTTATGTCGGCGGCGAGTGGCACATGTACGTGGCGATGACCTACGACCGCGGTCGCACCTGGACCACGGTCGACGCCACTCCCAAGGACCCGGTGCAGCGCGGCTGCGTGTGGAACGGCGGCGGCGGCAACAAGTGCCGCAACCTGCTCGACTTCAACGACATCACCCTCGACAAGATCGGCCGCGTGATGGTCGGCTTCGCCGACGGCTGCACGAGCTACGCCACCCCGTGCTCCACGTCCAAGGACGTCGGTGACAACAAGTTCGAGTCCCACGGCGCGATCATCCGCCAGCTCACCGGCAAGACCCTGTTCAAGAAGTTCGACGGCGTGCTGGCCGGATCCACCACCGGAGGCATCGGCACTCCCACGGGTGGCGGCACGGGCAGCACCGGTGGAACGGGCACCGGGTCGGGCTCCGGCAGCGGCTCCGGGGACGGCGGTGGGCTTGCCACCACCGGCAGCAGCCCGCTCGTCCCGGCACTGGGAGTGACCCTGCTCCTGCTCGCTGCTCTACCGTGGCGGCGTCGCCGGGTCAACGCGTGACCTAGGCAACATCCCCGCACGTTCGGGCGGCTTGCCCTCGGGTAAGCCGCCCGCGTGCGTCTACGACGAGTTCTCGACACGGCAGATGTCGCCGCCTATGCCCTCGCCCACAAGGGCGACGCTCCCGGCGTCGACGAGGGGCTGCAGCTGGTCACCAAGTCGGCCGACTTCTCCGCGATCTGGCTGGCGACCGCCGCAGCGCTTGCCGCGACTCAGGGCCGAGCCGGGCGCCGAGCGGCAGCTCGCGGCCTGCTCTCGATCGCCATCACGAGCGCCGTGGTGAACGGGCCCATGAAGTCAGTGGTCCGCCGCCCGCGCCCCGACAACCGCCTCGTCCCCGTCGACCGCATCAAGCACCGCACCACCCGAACCACCTCGTTCCCCTCCGGCCACAGCGCCAGTGCGGCTGCCTTCGCCGTGGCTGCGAGCGCGGAGCTGCCGGCTGCAGCCGTGCCACTCGGCACGATGGCGGCGCTGGTGGCAGCAAGCCGGGTGCGCACCGGCGCGCACTACCCGGGCGACGTGCTCGCCGGACTGGCGATAGGTGCGGGGGTGGCGCTCTCCACCAAGCGGGTCTGGCCTGTGCCCCCCGCCGAGGCGGCGCTCGCGCATCCAGGGCACCCTGACCCGTCAGCCGTCCGCGAGACAGGCAAAGGCGTCAGCGTCGTCGTCAACCCCGACGCCGGCCCGGCCTTCTCGGCGGCGCCTGCAGAGGTGCTACGCGAGCGGCTCCCCGACCTGCGGATCGTGGAGATCGCCCAGGGCGAGCTGGACAAGGCGCTGGCAAGCGCGCGCGACGGCAGTGACGTGATCGGTGCCGCCGGAGGCGACGGGTCCGTCAACGCCACAGCGGCTGTCGCTCTCGAGCACGAGCTCCCGCTGGTCGTCGTACCCGCCGGCACCTTGAACCACTTCGCCCGCGACATCGGCCTCGAGACCGTCGACGACACCATCGACGCACTCCAGAAGGGCGCAGTGGCCGAGGTCGACGCAGGGCTGATCGCGGGGGAGGTCTTCCTCAACACAGCGTCGTTCGGGTCCTACGTCGAGCTGGTCGACGCCAGGGAGAAGCTCGAGGGCCGGATCGGGAAGTGGCCCGCGGTCGCGGTGGCGCTCGGCCGGGTGCTGCGCTCCTGCCCGCCGGTCGAGGTCGAGATCGACGGCGAGCCGCGCCGCGTCTGGATGGCCTTCTTCGGCAACTGCCGCTACCGCCCGGCCGGGTTCGCCCCGAGCTGGAGGGAGCGCCTGGACGACAACCTCATCGACGTCCGGATCATCGACGCCGAGATGCCGTACGCCCGCACCCGCCTGCTCTTCGGCGTGCTCACAGGGACGCTCGGACGCAGTCGGGCCTATGAGCAGCGGACCGCCGGCTCGGTCCGGGTGCGCTCGCTGCAGGGGCCGCTGCGGCTGGCGCGTGACGGCGAGGTCTTCGACGGACCGGCGGAGTTCGCCGTGGAGAAGGCCACCCGCCGGCTTCGCGTCTACGCCCGACCCGCAGACTGACCGCCGTGGACCTGCCCGCGGGGGTGAAACGGCGCCTCGACCCCGCCGAGCGCTACGGGCTGCGCCTGACCCTGTTGGCCGCCGCAGTCGTGCTGGTGGGCATCCCCTTCGGGCTGCTGCTCGACCAGGTGAAGCGCAACGGTCCGCTGGTGCGCATGGACACCTACGCGGCCAACCACCTGCACAACTGGGTGCGCGCGCACCCGTTGGTGAAGACGGTCTGCGAGGTGGTGAGCTTCTTCGGCAGCCCGGTGTGGTTCTACGTCATCATCGCCGTCGCAGCCACGTTCTGGTGGGTGCGGGGACGGCGTCGGCTGAGTCTCTACGTCCTGGTCACCACTGTCGGCGGTGGGTTGATCGACACGGCGGTGAAGGTCGCGGTCGACCGCAACCGTCCGTCGCTGGATCACCCGATCGCCACCGCACACGGCAAGAGCTTCCCGAGCGGGCACACGATGGTGACGACGTACGGGTACGGCGCACTGCTGCTGAGCTTCCTGCCGCTCATGCCACCGCGGGCTCGCCGGCCGGCCATCGGCGCGTGGCTCACCATGGTGGCGCTGGTCGCCGCCTCCCGGCTTGGCCTCGGCGTGCACTACATCACCGACGTCGTCGGCGGGTTCGTGCTCGGCCTCGCCTGGCTCGCCGCCGCGACCGCGGCGTTCTCGATCTGGCGGGTCGAGCGCGGGCGCAAGCCGGTCGAGGTGGCCGAGGGCCTCGAGCCTGAGGCGGCGCGCGACTGAGCCTCCCCCGCCAGGATTGTCGGCCGGGGAAGGCAGGATCGCCCCTGTGAGTGACCTCCGCAGCCGTGCGCAAGCCGTGCTCGAGCGGCTCGTGACGCCGGAGGCCACGCTGCGCGACGACCAGTGGGTGGCGATCGAGGCGCTCGTCGCCGACCGACGCCGCGCGCTCGTCGTCCAACGCACGGGCTGGGGCAAGTCGGCGGTGTACTTCGTCGCCACCGCGCTGCTGCGCGAGGGCGGCGCGGGCCCCACGGTCATCGTCAGCCCGCTGCTCGCGCTCATGCGCAACCAGGTCGAGGCCGCGGCCCGGGCCGGCATCCGCTCCCGCACGATCAACTCCGCCAACACCGAGGACTGGGAGGCGGTCCACGCCGAGATGGCCCAGGACGAGGTCGACCTGCTGCTGGTCAGCCCGGAGCGGCTCAACTCCCCCGCGTTCCGCGACACGGTGCTGCCGTGGCTGGCGCAGGAGGCCGGTCTCGTCGTCATCGACGAGGCGCACTGCGTCTCCGACTGGGGCCATGACTTCCGGCCCGACTACCGCCGGATCAGGACCCTGCTCGCTGATCTGCCGCCGGGGTCGCCGGTGCTGGCCACCACGGCGACCGCGAACTCCCGGGTGGTGGCGGACGTCGCTGAGCAGCTCGGTGCCGACGCGCTCGTGCTGCGTGGACCGCTCGAGCGAGAGTCACTGAGGCTGGGGGTCGTCGCACTGCCGAGTCCTGCGCAGCGGCTGGCCTGGCTCGCCGACCACCTGCCGTCCCTGGACGGCAGCGGGATCGTCTACACGCTGACCGTGGCGCAGGCCGACGAGGTCGCCGCCTTCCTTCGCAGCACAGGGCTGACCGTGTCCTCCTACTCGGGCCGCACCGAGAACGCCGACCGGCTCGCAGCCGAAGAGGCCCTGCTGCGCAACGAGATCAAGGCGCTCGTGGCCACCTCCGCGTTGGGGATGGGATTCGACAAGCCGGACCTCGGCTTCGTCATCCACCTCGGCGCGCCGTCGTCACCGATCGCCTACTACCAGCAGGTCGGTCGCGCGGGCCGGGCCACGGAGAAGGCGGACGTCGTGCTGCTGCCCGGCGCGGAGGACGAGGCGATCTGGCGCTGGTACGACTCCATGGCCTTCCCCCCGCCGGACGCAGTGGCGGACGTCCTCGCCGTGCTGGCGGAGGCCGACCGCCCCGTCTCGACCGGCGCCCTCGAGCCACGGGTCGAGCTCTCCCGCTCGCGGCTCGAGCTGGTGCTCAAGGTGCTCGACGTCGACGGCGCGGTGCGACGGGTCAGTGGGGGCTGGACGGCGACAGGCAGACCGTGGGAGTACGACGAGCCGCGCTACCGCCGCGTCGCGGAGGCGCGCTCTGCGGAGCAGCAGGCGATGCGCGACTACATCGCCGGCGCCGGGTGCCGCATGGAGTTCCTGCGTCGCCAGCTCGACGACCCTGCGGCCGCGGCCTGTGGCCGCTGCGACAACTGCACAGGGGTACCCGTGGACCCCGCGGTGTCCGAAGGCTCGCTCGCTGCCGCGCGCGGCGAGCTGGCCCGCGCCGGCGTCGAGGTCGAGCCGCGCAAGATGTGGCCCACCGGCCTCGAGTCCGTCGGCATCCCGCTCAAGGGCCGCATTGCGGCTGAGGAGTCGGCCGAGCCGGGCCGGGCGCTCGCGCGCTGGAGCGATCTGGGCTGGGGTCCGCGGCTGCGTGAGCTCCTCGGCCCGGGCACCCAGGACGCCGTCGTACCCGTCGACGTGTTCAACGCTGTGCTCATCGTGCTGCGCGACTGGGCCTGGGAGACCCGCCCCGACGCCGTCGTAGCGGTCGACTCGCTGACCCGTCCCCGCCTCGTCAGCCACCTTGCGCAGCGGGTAGCCGCCGCCGGCCGCCTGGAGCACCTCGGGGTCGCGCGACGGCTTCCGGTCGGTCGTCCGGCCTCGACCGTCAACAGCGCGCAGCGCGTGAAGGCCCTGCACACGGCGTTCGACACCAGCGCCCTGGTCGTGGACGGGCGCACCGTGCTCCTGGTCGACGACGTCATCCGCAGCGGTTGGACCACCGCGCTGGTCGCGCGCCAGCTGCGCCAGGCCGGTGCGCTGGCGGTGCTGCCGCTGGCGCTCGCCCTGGACGCTTAGCCGCCAGCGGCGGAACCGACCGGGACACCGCCCCGTCCAACGCGCGAGGGCCGATCTCCGGCCCGCGGGGAGGACACCATGCGGCGAGCAGGGATCTGCGTGACAGTGCTGACGGCGGCGCTCGCGATGATGGGGGCGAGTACGGCGGCGGCATCGACCAACCTCAAGCTCTACGGCTCGATCAAGGGGCAGTGGCGCGCCTTCCACTCCTCGGCGGACTCTGGCCTGAAGTACCGGCTGAGCAACTCCCAGGGCACCACCAGCGCCGGCACCGCGTTCCTCACCGCCACCAGCGGCAGCCTCGGCTTCGTGCGCTCGGCCTACTGCGAGGCGGCTGCCGTGGTCACCACGCCGAACGGCACGATGAACGTCCGGATCCGCTCGCAGGTCCAGTACAACGGTGGCTACGGCTGCAAGAACTACCCGTTCTACTTCCGCATCGAGAGCGGGACGGGCTCCTACTACGACACCACCGGACGGGGCACCGGGAAGCTGGCCATGATCGGCGGCGACCACGGAACCTTCACCATCGTGTTCAACAAGTAGTGCTGGACACGTAGTACTGGGTCAGTAGGGGCTCGGGCTCAGGGGCTGCCGGGCACCACGGAGTATCGGCGGTTGGCCAACGACGGAACCTTGGCCCGCACCTCCACCACGCACTCGGCCGCGGCCTCAGCGACGGCCACGGAACCGTCCTCGTCGCCGAGCTCGACCAGCACCTCCCCGAACGGGTCGATCACGGTGGAGGCACCCGCATAGCGGGGTGGCGATTGCGCCGCGCCGATGACGTAGGCCGTCGACTCGATGGCGCGGGCCCGCAGCAACGTCAGCCACTGGGTTCGCTTGAGATGGCCGGCGACCCACGCTGCGGGTACGGCGAGAGCCGTCGCGCCCGCATCGACCAGGACGCGTGCCAGCTCGGGGAAGCGCACGTCGTAACACGTCATCACACCGACGGTGAGCTCGTCGACCGCGAGCACCAGCGTTCCTCCGTCGCCGGGCAGCAGGCGGTCCGACTCACGCCAGCCCAGCGCGTCGAACAGGTGGATCTTGCGGTAGGCCCCGCGGATCCCTCCGCCGTCCACCGCCGTCACCGTGTTGAAGCAACGCCCCTCTCCCGGGACGAGCTCGAACATCCCCGCGATGACCGTCAGGCCGGTCGAAGCCGCCAGCGCCGTGAGCCCCTCGACCCACGGGCCGTCGAGCGGCTGCGCGGCGAGCTCGTTGTCCTGCGCGCCGAAGTCGAGCATCGCCGCCTCGGGCGCGACGATCAGCCCGGCGCCCTGGTCGGCCGCCGACTGCGCGAGCGAGGTGAGCACGGCGAGGTTGTGCTCCCACGAGCGGTCCGAGACCGCCCACTGCGCGGCTGCCACCTTCACAGCGGAGACCGTACGCTTCGGCGCGTGCCGGCCCACCTCGTTCACCGCATGCAGGGCTACGGGACCACCATCTTCGCGGCGATCACCGCCCTCGCCGCCGAGCACGACGCGGTGAACCTCGGGCAGGGCTTCCCCGACAGTGACGGCCCGCCCGGCATGCTCGCCGTGGCGGCGCAGGCGCTGACCGGTGGCGGGCGCAACCAGTACCCGCCCGGGCCAGGCATCCCCGAGCTGCGCGCGGCCGTCGCCGCTCAGCGCGCCCGGGACTACGGCCAGGAGCTCGACCCCAACGGCGAGGTGCTGGTCACCGTCGGCGCAACCGAGGCGATCAGCGCCGCTGTGCTCGCGCTCGCCGAGCCCGGTGACGAGGTGCTCGTCCTCGACCCCTGCTACGACTCCTATGCCGCGGCGATCAGCCTCGCCGGCGCCGTACGCGTCTCCGTCCCGCTTCGTCCCGACGCCGATGGCCGTTTCGCGCTCGATTCCGACGAGCTGCGGGCGGCGGTGACACCCCGCACCCGGGTGCTGCTGCTCAACTCCCCGCACAACCCGACCGGCACCGTCCTCACCACCGCCGAGCTCGAGGCCGTCGCGGCGATCGCCAACGACCGCGACCTGACCGTCGTGACCGACGAGGTCTACGAGTACCTCGTGTACGACGGCGTGCGGCACCAGCCACTCGCGCTGCTCGACGGGATGGCCGAGCGCACACTGTCCGTGAGCAGTGCGGGCAAGACCTTCAGCGTGACCGGGTGGAAGGTCGGCTGGGCCTGCGGCCCGCGTGAGCTCGTCAGCGCGGTCACCACCGTCAAGCAGTTCCTCACGTTCACCGCCAACAACGCGCTCCAGCTCGCGGTCGCACACGCCCTGGACCACGAGATGGACTGGGTCGCCGGGTTGCGCGAGAGCCTCCAGCAGCGCCGCGACCAGCTGGTCTCCGGGCTGACGGAGTCGGGATTCGTCGCGCACCGCCCGCAGGGCACCTACTTCGTCCAGGCGGACGTGAGCGCGCTCGGGCAGGACGCCCGCGAGCTGGCTCTGACCCTGCCGGCCTCGCACGGAGTGGCGGCGATCCCCACCGCCGTGTTCGCCGCCGACCCCGCGCCCTGGACCGGATACCTCCGCTTCGCGTTCTGCAAGCAGCCCGCCGTGTTGGCGGAGGCCGTGACGAGGCTCACCCGCGCACCCCTGCCGGGCTGAGCCGCGGAGCCCTACGATCGCGGCATGTCGGTCCTGGGGGTGGGCGCCGGCGGTGGGCACAGCCTTCCGCTCATCGTGGCGCGGGAGTTCGCGACCAACGTCGCCGTACCCGTGTTCCTCGTCGACGCCTCCAACGAGCTGGTCTTCTACAACGAGGCCGCGCAGATGGCCTTCGGCACGCCCTTCGCGCAGCCGGGTGTGATGAAGCACGGCGACTGGTCCGAGCGCTTCCGCCCGACCCGGCCCGACGGCAGTGACTACCCGCGCGAGGAGCTGCCCGTCGTGGTGGCGCTCGAGCGGCATGTCGCAGCGCACGGTGTGATGCAGGTGAGCGCGCCCGACGGGGCACGAGTGGACGTCGAGATCACCGCCATCCCGCTCTGGTCCTCACCCGACGAGTTCGCGGGCGTGATGGCCATCGGCTGGATGGCGTGACCACCGTCCGGGTCTGGGGGTCACGAGGGTCCATCGCCGCCTCGGGTGCGCAGACGATCCGCTACGGCGGCAACACGAGCTGCGTCGAGCTCAGGACCGACGACGGCTCCGTGATCGTGCTCGACGCCGGGACCGGGATGCGCGAGCTCGGCGCGCAGCTCGCGCTCGAAGGCGTTCGCGAGGTCCATGTGCTGCTGAGCCACCTACACCTCGACCACCTGCAGGGGCTGGCCTTCTTCGCCCCGCTCTACGACGCCGACACCACGATCCACCTCTACGGCCCGCCGTCACCGCTGCAGTCACTGTCGGAGCGGATCAGCGCCTACATGTCCGACCCACTGTTCCCCGTGCACCTGGCGCACGTGCCCTCGGACCTGCAGATGCACGACGCGCCCTATGAGTCGATGGCGATCGGTTCGGCCACCGTGCTCGCCTGCCCGCTCGCGCACCGCGGCCCCACGGTCGGATGGCGGATCGAGGACGCGGGTCGCTCGCTCGTCTACATGCCCGACCACGAGCCCGCGATGGTCACGCGGCTGGAGACCGCCGACCCGTCCTGGGTGTCGGGCGCCGGCCTGGCGCACGAGGCCGACGTGCTGCTCCACGACGCGCAGTACACCGAGGAGGAGTACCCCTCCCACCGCGGCTGGGGGCACTCCTCGATCGCGCACGTCGTGCAGTTCGCGCGGCTTGCGGCCGTGCGCCGCCTGGTGCTCTTCCACCACGACCCGAGCCACTCCGACGCCGAGCTCGACTGGGTGCACGCACGCGCGGTGGAGCTCTGGGGTGCCGGCGAGGATGCACCGCTCATCGCACACGACGGCATGGCTTTCGAGCTCGCGGCACTGGGGGCGCGTCGCACCGCGACGCCCGCCTGAGATGATGTCCGGCATGTCCCTGTATGACATCCCCGTGCACACGCTCAGCGGCCACGAGACGACGCTCGCCGAGCACAAGGGCAAGGCGCTGCTCATCGTCAACGTCGCGTCGCGTTGCGGCCTGACCCCCCAGTACGCCGGCCTCGAGCGGCTGCACGAGGCGTACGAGGCACGCGGCTTCGCCGTCCTCGGCTTCCCCTGCAACCAGTTCCTGGGCCAGGAGCCGGGCACCTCCGAGGAGATCGCCGAGTTCTGCTCCGCGACCTACGGCGTCACGTTCCCGATGTACGCCAAGGTCGACGTGAACGGCCCTGACCGGCACGGCGTGTACGACGAGCTCGTCGCGACGCCGGACAGCGAAGGCACGGCCGGTGACGTGCAGTGGAACTTCGAGAAGTTCCTCGTCTCCCCGGACGGGTTGGTCGTCGGCCGCTTCCGGCCGCGCACCGAGCCTGAGAACTCTGAGCTGGTTGCCGCGATCGAGGCTCAGCTTCCCTCCTGATACTCTTCAGGGGAACGGGGCGAGTCCGCTCCGGTTTTTTTGTGCAACACCACGATCACGCAGCTCCCATCGGCGCGAATACGCGCCGGGTGTGTTTCTCACCGATTCGCCTAGGCAGTCTCGAGACGCGCGCCATCTGCTCTCTCGAGAGGTCTTCTTCTTCATGCTCACGTTCGCTGAGCTCGGCTTGCCCGAGCCCCTCGTCACCACCCTGACCCGCCGCGGCATGACCGCGCCCTTCGCCATCCAGACCGCCGCGCTGCCCGACGCACTCGCCGGCCGTGACGTCCTCGGCCGGGCGCAGACCGGCAGCGGCAAGACCCTGGCCTTCGGCCTCCCGCTGCTTGCTCGCCTCGCCGGCCGCCCGGTGCGCTCACGTCGCCCGCTCGGGCTGATCGTGGTGCCCACTCGCGAGCTCGCCTTCCAGGTCGTGGACGCGCTCGCACCGCTCGGCCACTCGCTGGGCGTCGCGGTCACCTCCGTCGTCGGCGGTGCGCCGTTCGGCAAGCAGGTCACTGCGCTGTCCCGCGGTGCCGCCGTCGTCGTCGCCACCCCGGGACGGCTGGAGGACCACATCCGCCAGGGCACGGCTTCTCTCGACGACGTCGAGATCGCCGTACTCGACGAGGCGGATCACCTCTGCGACCTGGGCTTCCTGCCTGCGGTCCGTAGGCTCCTCGACCAGGTGAAGCCCGGTGGCCAGCGGCTGCTCTTCTCGGCGACGCTGGACACGGCCGTGCGCAGCATCGTGGATGCCTACCTGAGCAATCCGGTGACGCACTCCACGATGCCCGAGGGCCAGCCGGTCGTGAAGACCGACCACCACGTCCTCGTCATCCACCCGCGCGACAAGTCCGCAGTGACCGCGGAGATCGCCAGCCGAAGCGGACGCACCATGTTGTTCGTGCGCACCCAGCACGGGGCCGACCGCCTCGCCACGCAGCTTCACCGGGTCGGTGTCGGCGCCGGGTCACTGCACGGCGGCAAGACGCAGGCGCAGCGCAACAAGGCGCTCGCTGCCTTCAAGGACGGCACCGTCTCGGTCCTGGTCGCCACTGACGTGGCCGCCCGCGGCATCCACGTCGACGACGTCGACCTCGTCGTCCAGATCGACGTGGCGGCGGACAGCAAGGACTACCTGCACCGCGCAGGTCGCACCGCCCGAGCAGGCAACGCCGGCACGGTCGTCACGCTGACCTCGCCGCAGGACGAGCGGAGCGTCACCAACATGGTGAAGCGCGCCGGTGTCGACGTGCGCTCGACGCGGGTGAGCCCGGGCAGCCCCGAGCTGACCGACATCACCGGATCGGCTGCGGTCTCCGGCGAGCCCTGGATCCCGCCGGCGGAGAGCCGCTCCGAGCGCGCCGACCGACCCTTCCGCGGCGCCCGTTCGGCCCGCGCCGACCGCCCGGTCCGTTCGGACCGTCCCATGGGCTCCGACCGCTCCGTACGTCCGGATCGACCCGTTCGCTCGGACCGTCCCGTGCGCTCGGACCGTCCCGTTCGCTCGGACCGTCCGGTCCGCGATGACCGCCCCGTGCGCTCGGAGCGTCCCGCCCGGTCCACCAGCCCGACTCGGACCCACAGCAGCCGACCGGAGTCAGCCCCACCCGTGCGCGACGACCGACCGCGCCACGAGCGGCGTGCCAGCCTCCAGCCTCGCGCGGGGAAGCCGGCGTTCCGGGGCGAGGTGCGCTCAGAAGGCCGCCGTACTCGCTCCGCCTGATCGTCCTCCCGCCCGTCCGCTGAGACCCAGGTCACAGCGGACTCGCGGCCTATGTCCGATCGCGGGCGAAAGGTCGCCCGTCACGGTCGGTGACGACGACTCGTTGTCCATCGCGTACGGGGATCACGCGAAGGAGGCGAGGACAATGGACGAGCTCAAGCAGGCCACTGCGCGCTCGGTCGACGCGACCCAGCTGACCTCAGCCGCCCGGCTGGGTGACCTGCTCGCCGCGGTGCGGATGAGCTGGGACGAGCTGTTCGACCTCCCCGAGCCGCGCCCGCTGCGGACGACAGCGGCCTGACCACACGGTCGCCGCTCGGGCGGGTCCGCTCGGTTGAGCGATGATGGGCTGACGCACCTGCCCGTCACAGCGATCGAGAGGAGCCGCGTGCCGCTTGACCCGAGCGACCTCTACCGGCTCGAGCCGGAGCTCCCGAACGCCCCCGGCATGGTGCTGGTCATCGCGCTCGACGGGTTCATCGACGCCGGCTGGGCCCGCCGCCTCGCCCGCACCCACCTGCTCGCGACCCTCGAGCCGACGCTGGTGGCGACCTTCGACGTCGACCAGCTCTACGACTACCGCGCGCGCCGTCCCGCGATGGTGTTCGTCGAAGACCACTGGGAGAGCTACGAGGATCCTGAGCTGGTGCTGCATTGCCTGACGGACGGTGCGGGCACACCGTTCCTCCTGCTCTCGGGTGCCGAGCCCGATGTCCAATGGGAGCGCTTCGTCACCGCGGTGCACGAGCTGGTGGTCCGGCTCGGCGTTCGGCTGACCGTCGGCCTCAACGCCATCCCGATGGGCGTGCCGCACACGCGAGCGGTCGGTGTGCTGCTGCACGGATCGCGCAAGGAGCTCCTCGGCGACCAGCTGCCGTGGATCGACACGGTCCAAGTGCCGGCCAGCGCGGCGCATCTCATCGAATACCGGCTCGGCAAGCTCGGCGTGGACACCATGGGCCTTGCCGTCCAGGTCCCGCACTACGTCGCCAACGTGGACTACCCGGCCGCCGCGCTCGCACTGGTGCAGGAGGTGGCGCGCGTCGGTGACCTGTCACTCCCGGTGGACGAGCTCGTGACCGCGGCTACCGAGGCGAGGGCCGCGATCGACGCGCAGGTCGAGGACAGCCCCGAGCTGGGCCAGCTCGTTTCCGCGGTGGAGCAGTCCTACGACGAGTTCCTCGCCGGGCGGGCCCAAGCGCGCATCGACGGGATGTCGCTACCGACCGGCGACGAGCTCGGCGCTCAGTTCGAGGCCTTCCTCGCGGAGCGCACCGACAAGGACGACAAGGCCTGACGCGCGCCGCTGGTCAGCGCAGCGTCACTCACCGCAGCGTCACTCACCGCAGCGTCACTCACCGCAGAGCGACCAGCAGCGACTTCTCGCCGTTGTCGAAGTAGGCCGAGCGAGTTCCCTCGGTCGGCGGCACCACGGCGTGGACTTCACGGAACCCGGCCGCCAGCAGCAGCTCCGCAAGCGCCTGTCGATCGGGTCGCATCTCGGTGAGGTAGCGGATGTTGCCCGGCTCCAGGGTCACCTGGTCGCGGTGGAGGTAGATGTTGCCCCACCCGCGGAAGTGCACGTTGTCGGGGAACACGGGAGTGTCCGACTCGACGAGCGCGACCTGGTCCGTCAACTCGAACAGGTTGCGGGCGAACAGCAGCGGGTTCTCCATGTGGTAGATCACACCGAGCGCGAGCGTCACGTCGTAGCGCCGGCCGAGGCTGCGCGCCCAGTCAGCCTTCTCCAGGTCCACGCGACCGATGCGGCCGCCCTTCTGGTTCTTGAGCGCCCGGATCAGCCACATGCGCGAGATGTTGCTGATGTTGAGCTCGATCGCGTCGACGTCACTGACACCACGGTCGAGCAGCCAGTTGGTGACGTAGCCCTCTGCGGCGCCGATGTCTACGAATGAGCGGTCGGACGGCGCGGTCACGCCGGCGATCACCAGCGCTCGGTCGATCATGTCGAGCATCGCGTCGACCCGTGTGGAGTAGGCGGAGTAGAACCCCTCCGTCTCACGCAGCTCGGGCAGGCCGTGGTGGTAGCGCCAGCGGACCTGGCTCATCGCCTCGGCGCGCAGCTCATCCGTGGGCCGGCCCAGATAGGGGTTGGTGTCGTCCCAGGCGACCGGCTCGGACGGGAGGCAGAACTCGTCGAGGCTGCGCTCGCAGAAGCGCTCGCCGAAGACCTCGTCACGGGTCCAGACCGCCCGGTCCTCCGTATCCCCGGCCTCCGAGGCCGTGGCGAACCGGGTCGCTGCGTCCCGATCGGTGGTGACCACCGGCAGGGTCTCGGGCGGCAGGGGTCGCGCGGTCGCGGGCCTGGAAGCCGCGGGAAGTCGGCGGGTGCGCTCGACCACGAGCAGCAGTCCGACCAAGGATCCGCCCGCGAGGACCGCGAGACAGGCGAGGCTGAGCTCGGGTGCGATGAAGGCGAACACCACGCTCGCGGTGACGAGGACGGCCACCCCGCCCACAGCCAGGGGAAACCTGCGCGCAACCGTCTTCAGCGCCGTCAACTCCGCCGACATCGAGCCCTGCCCTTCCTCGTGACCGCTCCCCCGCGACGGTGTCGCCGCACGACTCTAGGGGGATCCGGCAAGCCCGCCGCGCACCGACGGGCGTGGCGGCCCGTGCCTGCCCCGCTGTAACGGCGTTCAACCGTTCTCCGCGAGGGGCCACACGGCAGCGGCCCCCGCAGTCCCAGCCGCCCCGCGCACTGCGCTGCGCAGCACGTCGGGGGCGACGCCGGAGTCCAGGCAGCCCAGCAACAGCCGCGCACCACTGTTGTCGGGGTCGTCCTCGATCGCTCGCTCCAGCGCGATGGTG
Source organism: Frankiaceae bacterium (assembly GCA_030840515.1). GTDB lineage: Bacteria > Actinomycetota > Actinomycetes > JAVEEJ01 > JAVEEJ01 > JAVEEJ01. Next base: position 32,727 of record JAVEEJ010000181.1, read on the forward strand.
ACGATCGCGCCGCCCCCGGCCAGGTAGGCAACCCAGGCCAGAGTCGTGCACAGGGCGGCGTCGAAGGGCGGCGCGCTGCGCGTGCACAGGTGCTCCAACAGCTGCTGTAGCTGCTTGGGCTCGTCGAGCCCGGACTGGACGACCCGGTCCCGGGTCTCTCCATCGAGGAGCGAGGTGATCAGGGCCCGGCAGGCGTCGTCGTCGAGCCGATGCCGTGGGTCGCGGGCCTGCTCGAGTGCCTGTCTCCAGCAGTGCAGGATCGCGTCCCGCTGGCCTTGCGGGTTCTCCAGCCGGGCGAGGGCCTGGTCAATCGCAACCTCGGTCAGCGCGGCGACGGCGAAGTCCTCCCCGAGCGGATGGACCCCGGCGATCGAGCGCTCCAGGTCCTCGCGGCTGGCCAGCGTGGCACGCCCCGCCAGCACGGCCTCGGCCACGGCCAGACCCAGCCCCTCCCCACCGGCGTCGTCGGCAAGCGGAGTGCCGGCCGCCGGGCAGCACTCCGACCGGTCGCAGCGGTAGGACCACCAGCGCCCGTCGCGGACCAGCAGCGCGTCGGTGACGCTCAAGCCAGAACCCAACGCCGCCTGGTAGAGCCGCTCAGCGAGCTCGGTGTGGGGATGGCCCTCGGCCGTGTCCTCATCCGCCGTCCAGATGGCGAACAGGATCCGTGTCGCGTTGTCCTCGAGCGCGCGGTCGATGATCTGCTGCACCACGACGCCGGGCATCTGCACCCCCGGTGGGGGCAGGTCGAGGCGCTGCACCAACCCAAGCCGACCCCGCGGCTCGCGCAGGGCCAGGGCCACCACCGACTCGTGCGGCGTGAACCCCAACAGCTGAGGGATCAGCAGGGCCAGCTCACCCGGGCGCGAGATGCGTGCGACCGGCGTGCTGGCCTCAGTGCTCGGTGTCCTCGAGGCACGGTGACGTCTCATGTCACCACCCTCCGCCGCCGCGAGCTGGTGGCGCTGGGCTCATCTGGCCGGCTGTGGAGAACGGGCTGGGCTAACCGGCCTGTGTGGACAACCGCCGTGCCTGCGCAGTCCGGTGTGGACGGCGGTAGGGCTAGCGCAGCAGGCTGACCGTTAGGTACGACGGGTGCGCCGCGTCGTGCACGACCGACATCACGTCGCCCACGCTGTTCGCCAGCTGCGGCGCGGGTGCCGCGAGGTGCGGTGTGTCGAAGGCCTCGATGCTCAGTCGCAGGTGGTGGCCGGCCGCGATCGTCGCGCCCGTCGGGAAAACCTCGACGTCGATGGGCACCGCCGTACTCGTCGGCATGTCCTGCTGCGACGCCTTGGTGAACGGGTGCCACGGCACGACGAGCGCATCCCCGAGCCGCAGCGACTTCTTGGCGTCGAGCGCACGCAGCGAGAGCACCTGCCATCCACCGGTCAGCGCGTTCGCCGTGCCGTCCGGCGCGACGTCCTCGAGCCGCAGCGCGAGCATCCCGTCGGCGCGCGTTGTCGACACCCACAGGTGCGCGTTGACCGGGCCGTAGAGAGTCATGGGCTTGGTGACTGACAGGTCGTACGACGTCGCCTGCAGGTCATCGGCACGCGCGTTGGACTCGCATGGGGTGCCGCTCCAGGCCGCGCCGGCCGTCCACTGCGTCGCCGACCGGCTGCACAGCCCCTGCGACGGCAGCGGCAGCACCGCGTCGCTGCCACCGCTCGCCTTGCCCTGCACCATGCCGCCGGGCTGGCCGGGCAGCGCAGCGCCGGTGAGCCCGAGGTTCGCGGTGCGCACGCCGCCGCCCATCCAGTCCTTCGCCGTGCGCCACTTGTCGGTGCCGAGGTCGTACCAGGTGACGGGCGCGATGTCCTTGTCGAGCCCGCGATCGGCTACGCCGCGCACGTAGTGGTCGAACCAGCGCAACGCGAGGGTGTTGAGGTCGGGCACGCCCTGGGCGGGCAGCCCGGCCCCGGTCGAGCCCTGGGTGTGCGTCCACGGGCCCATCAACAGCCGGGTCGGCACGTGGTTGGCGCGCAACCGCTTGTAGATCAGCGGCTCGCTGCGCTGGAACAGGTCGTGCCACCCGCCGACCACGAAGGTCGGCACCTGGATCTTGTCGATGTTCACCAGCGGCGAGCGCTGCGCGTAGAAGGGGCCGTCGTACGCGTTCTCCCCGCCGCTCAGCGACGACGCCACGGTCTGCGCCTGGAAGTTCGCAGCACCTGCGACGTGATCGGTGAACGCCTTGAATCCGCCCTGCGGGTCGCCACTGATCGCCGGGCCGACGAGGCCTATCGAGGTGACCAGCCCGAGCCACAGCGGGATGAAGCCGACGTCGACCTGACCACCGGACGCGACCACGTCGCGGTACGCGTCGCCGTTCGGGACGATCGGGAACGCGGCCTTCAGCGCCCGCGGACGCTGCTCGGCGGTGAAGAGCTGGTTGATCGCCAGGTAGGACTCGCCGAGTGTCGCGATCCGGCCGTCGCTCCACGGCCGCGCGTGGCTCGCAGCCCAGGCCACGAGGGCCATGCTGTCGGCCTGCTCCTTGGGCCCGAAGCTGTCCCACTGGCCCTGGCTCGAGCCCGTGCCGCGCACGTCGACCGTCACCTGGACGTAGCCGCGCTGCACCAGGTAGTCGGCGCGGTAGGAGAGGGCATCGACCGACTTCGAGTACGGCGTCTGCGTGAGGATCACCGGGAAGCGCCCGGGAGCCGGCTTGCCGTCGGTCGTCGCCGGGAGGTGCAGGTCGGCCAAGAGCACCGTGCCGTCGGACATGGTGATGGGCACGTTGTTCTGGTTGACCACCCCGTAGGTCGCCGGGCGCGGCTGCCACTGCTTGGCCGGCTGGTGGCCGGGAGTCGCATAGGCGGCGCTGGCGCAACCGAGCGCGAAGAGGGTTACGGCGGCGACGGCGGGGCGGAAGCGCACGGCGGTCTCCTGGGGGGTGGGAGGACGTCCTGGTGCGGTGCTACCCCTTCACTACGCCGTCGGACCCCGGATCCCTGCTCAACTGTGCAGGGCGCTGCGTTCAGCGGCGGTGCCGGCCTACGTGCGCTGCAGCCGACGCTCGCCCGGTGCGGGCTGCGAGTGCCGGATCGTCACCGACATCCGCGGCGCGACCGGCTTGGTGGTCTTGGGCACGGTGTGCTCCCAGTCGCTCTGACAGGCGCCGCCCATGACCACCAGGTCGCCCTCGCCGGGGTGGAGCTCATGGAGCGCCTTCGTCGTGCCGCGCTTGCGCAGCAGGAACCGCCGCCGGGCGCCGAGCGAGACGGTGGCGACGACCGGGCGGGTCATGACGTGCCGGTTGCGGTCGCCGTGCCAGGCGACCGAGTCCGAGCCGTCGCGGTAGAGGTTCACCCAGACGCGGTCGAAGTCCACCCCGTAGCGCTGCGACAAGGGCGTGCAGAGCGCGCTCAAGGACACCGGCAGGTCACCGTCCTCGCGGTCGACCGACCAGCCCGCGGTCAGCCGGGGCTCGGGGAGCTCGCGCTCCCACATTCGCACGGTGCGCTGCTGCCACCGGGCGTCCGCTGCCAGCTCGGCGAACAGCGCATCCGCTCCGCCGAGCCAACCCGGGCAGTAGTCGACCCAGGAGTCGGCGTCGAGCTCGATCCGTCGCAGCCCGGCGTACTCGAGGTCGGGCCGCGGCTCCCCCGCGCCGAACTGGGACCCGTCGAACAGCGACGGCTGCCAGTTCACCTCCGCGCGCATGCCTCAAAGGCTACGTCGCGATGTGCTTGACCTGGCCTGACGCGTCGAAGCTGACGGTGACGGCGCCCTGCTCGCTGCAGAAGGTGTAGTCCGAGGCGCCGCGGCTGCTGGGCTGGCCGAGGAGCGTGACGACCTCCTCCCAGGACATGCCGTGCTTGACCTGCTTCACGACGTCGCGGGAGAGGTCGGGG
>JAVEEJ010000165.1 GCA_030840515.1 Frankiaceae bacterium
CGAACACGCCCTCCATCCGTGCCAGGAGCCGGTAGGCGTCGAGGATCTGCCGGTCGGTCACCGACTGGATCGCCCCGCCCGACTCGTCCCGCGCCGCGAGCGCCTGCTGCCACGACGCTGGGTTTCCGATCCTGATCGCGGTCGCGATGGTCTGCGGGTTGGCCACGGGCGCGCCCTCGACGATGGGAGCGGCCCCCGCCGCCTGGAAGCCGAGCATGCGAGGACGCCGGGTGGCCAGCCCGTCGACGGCGTACTCGCCGTATCCCTTCCAATACGCCGTGATGTTGCCCGCGTTGCCCACCGGGAGGCAGTGCACGTGCGGCGCGTCCCCAAGGGTGTCGACGATCTCGAACGCGGCCGTCTTCTGGCCCTCGATCCGGTAGGGGTTGACCGAGTTGACGAGCGACACCGGGTAGTCGTCGGACAGTCCGCGCGCGAGCGCGAGGCAGTCGTCGAAGTTGCCGCGCACCTCGAGCAGCCGCGCGCCGTGGACCAGTGCCTGCGCGAGCTTGCCCATGGCGATCTTGCCGGTCGGAACGAGTACGGCGCACACCATCCCGGCGCGCACGGCGTACGCCGCGGCCGAGGCCGAGGTGTTGCCTGTGGACGCGCAGATGACCGCCTTCGCGCCCTCCTGCGCCGCCTGGGAGATAGCCATCGTCATCCCGCGGTCTTTGAACGAGCCGGTCGGGTTGGCCCCTTCAACTTTCAGGTAGACGTCGCAGCGGGTCCGCGTGCTGAGCTCCGGTGCGGGGACGAGTGGGGTGCCGCCCTCGAGCAGCGTGACCACGGGAGTCTCGTCATCGACGGGCAGCCGATCGCGGTACTCAGTGATCACGCCGCGCCAGCCGATGCCCGCCATCAGGCCGTCTCCCCCTCGACCCGCATCACACTGGCCACGGCGCGGACCGCGTCGAGTCCGCGCAGCTCCTCGACCGTGGCCGACAGCGCGGCATCAGTTGCCTCGTGCGTGACGCAGACCAGAGTCGCGTCGTCGCCATGGCCTTCCTGACGCACGGTGCGGATCGAGACGTCATGCCGCGCGAACGCGTTGGCGACGTCGGCCAAGACACCCGCCTTGTCGGCGACCTCGAGGCTGACGTGGTAGCGGGTGCGGGTCTGTCCCATGGAGACGACCTGCAGGTCCGCGTAGGAGGACTCGCCCGTCCCCCTAGCTCCCGTCACACGGTTGCGGGCGACTGCCACGAGATCGCCCAGCACCGCGCTGGCGGTCGGCGCACCACCGGCGCCCCGGCCGTAGAACATCAGCCGACCCGCGGCCTCCGCCTCGACGAAGACGGCGTTGAAGGCATCGCCGACGCTGGCGAGCGGGTGGGTGCGCGGGATCATCGCCGGGTGCACCCGCACCGCGACTCCGCGGCCGTCCTGCGTGCGCTCGGCGATGGCGAGCAGCTTGACCACACAGCCCATCCGCTGGGCGCTCGCGACATCCGCTGCAGTGACGTCCGTGATGCCCTCGCGGTGCACATCGGCGGCGCGCACCCGGGTGTGGAAAGCCAGGCCCGCGAGGATCGCCGCCTTGGCCGCCGCGTCGAATCCCTCCACGTCGGCGGTGGGGTCGGCCTCGGCGTAGCCGAGTGCGGTGGCCTCCTCCAGCGACTCCGCGAAGCCCGCACCGGTCTCGTCCATGCGCGACAGGATGAAGTTGGTGGTCCCATTCACGATGCCGAGCACGCGGTGCACCCGGTCGCCCGTGAGTGACTCCCGCAGCGGGCGGATGATCGGGATGGCTCCGGCGACGGCGGCCTCGAAGTAGAGGTCGGCCCCGCCGGCGGCAGCGGCGTCATAGAGCGTCGCGCCGTCCTCGGCGAGAAGTGCCTTGTTGGCGGTGACGACACTGACGCCCCGGGAGAGCGCCGAGAGCATCAGCGACCGGGCCGGCTCGATGCCGCCGATGACCTCGATGACCACGTCGACGTCGACACGGCTGACCAGGCCGGCCGCGTCGGTGGTGAACAGCGCGTCGTCGACCGGGAGGTCGCGGTCGCGCTGCGGCCGTCGGACTGCGATCCCGGCGAGCTCCACCGGTGCGCCGATGCGAGCCGCCAGGTCATCGCCGTGCTCGTGCAGCAGGCGCACGACCTGGCCGCCGACTGTCCCGCAGCCGAGCAGCGCGACGCGGACCGGCGCGCTCATGCGGTCGCCGCCGGCTGACGCGACGGCGCGTCGACGTCGAGCGCCAGGAGGTCAGCGACCGTCTCGCGACGGACGATGACGCGAGCCGTCCCGCCCGCGACCGCGACCACGGGGGGACGCGGGACGTGGTTGTAGTTGCTCGCCATGGAACGGCAGTAGGCCCCGGTGGCGGCAACGGCCAGCAGGTCGCCCGGCGCGAGGTCGGACGGAAGCCAGCAGTCCTTGACGACGATGTCGCCCGACTCGCAGTGCTTGCCGACAACCCGGGCCAGCATCGGCGGGCCTGCGGGCTGGCGGGAGGCGAGCACCACGGTGTACGCCGCGTCGTAAAGCGCGGTGCGGATGTTGTCGCTCATCCCGCCGTCGACGCTGACGTAGGTGCGGATGCCGTCCACGTCCTTGATGGTCCCCACCGTGTAGAGCGTGACGGCCGACGGCCCGACCAGCGCCCGGCCCGGCTCCACCTGCAACCGCGGAATGGCGAGCGAGTAGGCCGCGCACTCCCGCTCGACGATCGCCTGCAGCTGCGACGCGACGTCCTCGATCTCCGCCGGGTCGTCCTCGCCGAGATAGGCGATGCCGAGTCCACCCCCGAGGTTCAGCTCTGGCAGCTCGACCCCGTGCTCGTCACGGATCTGCGCAGCCAGGCCGACCACCCGGTGGGCGGCCACCTCGAAGCCGGCGGTGTCGAAGATCTGCGACCCGATGTGACTGTGGAGGCCCACCAGCTCCAACGAGGGCAGCAGCAGGATCCGGCGCACCGCTTCGGCCGCCGCACCGCTCGCGAGGGAGAACCCGAACTTCTGGTCCTCGTGCGCGGTCGCGATGAACTCGTGAGTGTGCGCCTCGACGCCGACAGTCGCGCGGACCAAGACCTTCTGCCTGATCCCGGCGCGCTCGGCCGCAGCGGCCAGGCGAGCGATCTCGACGAAGCTGTCGACCACGACCCGGCCGACGCCGGCACCCACGGCCATCTCGAGCTCGGCCCACGACTTGTTGTTGCCGTGCAGCGCCACCCGCTCCATCGGGAACCCGGCCGCCCGGGCGACCTCGAGCTCCCCGCCGCTGCACACGTCGAGCCCGAGCCCCTCGTCGTCGACCCAGCGGGCGACAGCGGTCGACAGGAACGCCTTGCCCGCGTAGAAGACGTCGTTCCCCGGCCCGAACGCGGCGCGATACGCACTGCACCGTGCGCGGAAGTCATCCTCGACGAGCACCAGAGCCGGTGTGCCGAACTCGGTCGCGAGGTCGCGAACATCCAGACCACCGACGTGCAGCACTCCCCCGCGACGCGCGCTGCCCTGCGGCCAGACATGCCCGTCGAGTGCGCCGAGGTCGGATGGCGGCTGCTGCACCGTCGAGCCGATCGGCGCGACGTCGCCGTGCAGGGCACCCGCCGGGTGGGCTCTCACATCCGCTCCGGGGCGCTCACTCCGAGCAGGTCGAGCCCGTTGGCGAGCACCACCCGAGTTGCCTCGACCAACCACAGCCTCGCCACGGTCAGCCCGGTCGCCTCGTCATCACCCTGCGGCAGCACGCGGCAGGCGTCGTAGAAGCGGTGGTAGGTGCCGGCCAGCTCCTCGAGGTAGCGCGCCACGCGGTGCGGCTCGCGCAGCTCGGCCGCGCCCGACACGACCCGCGGGAACTCGCCAAGCACGCCGAGCAGCTCGCCCTCGCGCTCGTGAGTGAGCAGGCTCGCGTCGTACTCGCTCCCCCGGCTGATGCCCAGCTCGCCCGCGTTGCGCAGCAGGGAGGAGATCCGGGCGTGGGCGTACTGAACGTAGAAGACCGGGTTGTCGTTGGACTTGCGGGTGAGCAGGTCCACATCGAGGGTCAGCGGTGAGTCGGTGCTGCTGCGCGCCAGGGCATAGCGGGCCGCGTCGGCTCCGATGGCATCGAGCACGTCGTCCAGCGTGACCACGTTGCCTGCGCGCTTGCTCATGCGCACCGGCTCGCCGTTCTTCACCATGGCGACGAGCTGTCCGATGAGCACCTCGATGTTGTGCGCGGGGTCGTCACCGGCGCATGCGGCGATCGTCTTGAGCCGCTGCACGTAGCCGTGGTGGTCTGCGCCGAGCATGTAGACGCAGACCTCGAAACCGCGGCTGCGCTTGGACAGGTAGTAGGCCGCATCGGCCGCGAAGTAGGTCGGCTCTCCGTTGCTCCGGATAAGCGGGCGGTCGCGGTCGTCGCCGAAGTCGGTGGTGCGCAGCCAGGTCGCGCCCTCGTGCTCGAACACGTGGCCTTGGGCACGCAGCGCCTCGACGGCGGCGAGTACGGCGCCCGAGTCGTGCAAGGAGCGCTCGGAGAAGAAGACATCGAAGTGCACGCCGAGCCGGGCCAGCGACTCGCGGATCTCGGCCACCATGAGCTCGAGTCCGACTCGCTCGAAGACCTCGAGCTGCTCATCCTCGGGAAGGTCGAGCAGCGCCGGCGTCCTGGTCAGCACGGCCCGGGCCACGTCGGCGACGTACTCGCCGGCGTAGCCGTCCTCGGGTGCTTCCCTGCCCAGTGCCGCGGCCTGCAGCGACTGGGCGAACTTGCGCACCTGCGCGCCGGAGTCGTTGACGTAGTACTCGCGGGTCACCGTCGCGCCGGTGGCGGCGAGCAGCCGGGCCAGCGAGTCGCCCACTGCGGCCCACCGCACCCCGCCGATGTGGATCGGCCCGGTCGGGTTCGCGGAGACGAACTCCAGGTTCAGCTGCTGGCCCGCGAGCAGGTCGGTGTGCCCATAGGACGCACCCGCCTCCACGATCGCTCCGGCCAGCGAGCCAGCGGCCGCGTCGTCGAGCACGATGTTGAGGAAGCCGGGACCGGCGACCTCCACGCTCTTGATCGCCGGGTGCTTGCCGAGGTGCTCGGCGATCAGCGCCGCGACCTCCCGGGGCGGGCGGCCGACAGCTTTGGCGATCTGGAGCGCGACGTTGGTGGCGTAGTCACCGTGCTCGCGGTTCTTCGGCCGTTCCACCAGCGGGTGCTCGGGCGGCTCGACGGCCAGCTCGCCCGCGTCGACGGCAGCGCGCACGGCATCGCGCACCGCCTCGACGAGCTCCGCAGGAGTCACCCAGCGAGGTTATCGGAGC
>JAVEEJ010000218.1 GCA_030840515.1 Frankiaceae bacterium
TCCGGAGCAGCGACTGCGTACAGTCATCGCCGACCCGGCCTGTCGCGTCGTAGTGGCTGTGGTCGACGAGGAGCCGGTGGGCATGGCGGTGCTCTCCCGCACCTGGGTCAGCCCCCTGCTCGACGCCATGGCGGTGCAGGTAAGCCTGCTCGTCGTCTCCGCCAGTCACCGCAAGCACGGGGTCGGGCGGGCGCTGGTGACCGCGGCGGTGAGCTACGGCGAGGAGATCGAGGCCGACGAGGTCGTCGTCAGCGTCCTGCCGTCCCTGCGCGAGGCCAACCGCTTCTACGCCCAGCTCGGATTCTCACCCCAGGTCATGCGTCGCACCGCGCCTGTCGCGGGCCTGCGACGTCGCCTGGGGACGCCCCAGGAGCGCCGCTCGCACACCGACCTGGCGCGGCGGCGAGCCCGGCTGGCCCCGGCCCGGGTCAGGACGGCGCTGCGCCGCGCCCAGAGCTAGTCGCCGTACTCGTCACATGGTGCGCAGCACGCACGTCAGGCGGCCCGTCGCCACTCGTCGACCTTCTGCGTCGGTGACCTCGCACTGATAGCTCGCCAGCGTCCCGCCCAGCGACAGCGCGGTCGCCGTGCAGGTGACCAGGCCGTCCTTCGCGGAGCGGTGGTGCGACACCGACAGCTCGACGCCGAGCGCCACCTTGCCCATCGTCATGCCGTGCAGCGTGCCGGCGATCGAGCCGGCGGTCTCGATCAGCACTCCGGTGGCCCCGCCGTGGAGCAAGCCGAACGGCTGGCGGTTGCCCTCGACCGGCATGGTCATCACGATCCGCTCCGCACTCGCGTCGACGATCGCGATGCCCATCCGCTCAGCGAGCTCGCCCTTCTGCTCCATGAAGCCATCGATGTCCGTGCGCGGTGCGTCAGCCATGCGACCTAGGATGCCGGTCGTGCCAGATGAGGCGGCGACCCCCTCCGGTGACCGGCCGCGGCTCATGCTGCTGGACGGCCACTCGTTGGCCTACCGAGCCTTCTTCGCCCTGCCCGTGGAGAACTTCTCCACGACGACGGGCCAGCCCACCAACGCGGTCTACGGCTTCACCTCCATGCTCATCAACGCGATGCGCGACGAGAAGCCGAGCCACATGGCCGTCGCGTTCGACGTCAGCGCCCCGACGTTCCGACACGAGGAGTACGCCGACTACAAGGCGACCAGGTCCGAGACGCCCAGCGACTTCCGCGGTCAGGTGAGCCTGATCAAGGAGGTGCTGCAGGCGCTAGCCGTTCCGATGGTGGAGGCCTCCGGCTTCGAGGCGGACGACGTCATCGCCACCCTCGCCAAGCAGGCCGGCGCCGAGGGCATGGACGTGCTCATCGTCACCGGCGACCGCGACGCCTATCAGCTCGTCGACGAGCGCATCACGGTGCTGATGACCCGCAAGGGCATCAGCGACATGACGCGATTCACCCCCGCCGCCGTCGAGGAGAAGTACGGCCTGACGCCGCAGCAGTACCCCGACTTCGCTGCGTTGCGCGGCGATCCCAGCGACAACCTGCCCAACATCCCCTCGGTCGGCGAGAAGACGGCGATCAAGTGGATCCAGCAGTTCGACTCCCTCGATGGGCTCGTCGACCGCGCCGACGAGGTGCCCGGGAAGGCGGGCGACGCGCTGCGTGCGCACCTGGCACAGGTCATCCAGAACCGGCGGCTCACCGAGCTGCGTCGCGACGTGCCGCTGGACGTCGGACCGCACGACCTGCATCTCGGCAGCTGGGATCGCGACGAGGTGCACAAGCTCTTCGACAACCTGCAGTTCCGGGTGCTGCGTGATCGGCTCTTCGCCTCACTCAGTGCGGCCGAGCCAGAGGCCGACGAAGGATTCGCCGTCGACGGCGGCGCGCTGGAGGCGGGCGAGCTGCCGGCCTGGCTCGAGGAGCACGCGAGCACTGGTGCGCGCGTCGGTGTGGACGTCAGTGGGACCTGGGGCCGCGGCACGGGAGTGGTGACCGGTCTTGCTCTGGCCGCCGCCGACGGTGCGGGCGCCTGGGTCGACCCCAACGAGCTCACCGCGGAGGACGAGGCGGCGCTGGCGCGCTGGCTCGGCGACCCCGCGTTCCCCAAGGCGCTCCACGACGCGAAGGGCCCGTCTCTCGCGCTTCTCGAGCGAGGCTGGCCGATCGACGGTGTCTCCAGTGACACCGCGCTCGCGGCCTACCTCGCCCTGCCCGGCCAGCGCAGCTTCGACCTCGGCGACCTGGCGTTGCGCTACCTGCGCCGTGAGCTCCGCAACGACTCCGCGGACGACGGGCAGCTCACCCTCGACGGGTCCGGCGAGGCGGACGCCGCGGCCGCCGCCATCGTCCGTGCGCAGGCCACGCTCGACCTCGCGGAAGCCCTGGACGCCGACGTTGAGCGCCGCGGCGGAAAGCGGCTCCTCGCCGACGTGGAGCTCCCGCTGGTCGGCGTACTCGCTCGGATGGAGCGCACCGGCATCGGCGTGGACCTCGAGCACCTGGCGCACCTCGAGTCGTCCTACGCCGCGGAGGTGAAGGCGGCGGCGGAGAGCGCGTACGACGTGGTGGGGCACGAGTTCAACCTCGGGTCGCCCAAGCAGCTGCAGACGGTCCTGTTCGACGAGCTCAAGCTGCCGAAGACCAAGAAGATCAAGACCGGTTACACCACCGACGCCGACGCGCTGCAATGGCTCGAGGAGCAGACCGGGCACCCGCTGCTCGAGCACATGCTGCGCCACCGCGACGTGAGCCGGTTGAAGTCGATCGTGGACTCGCTGATGCCGATGGCTGATGCCTCGAGCCGCATCCACACCACCTACAACCAGACGGTGGCCGCGACGGGTCGCCTGAGCAGCACCGACCCCAACATGCAGAACATCCCGATCCGCACGGCCGAGGGGCGCCAGATCCGACGCGCGTTCGTGGTGGGCGCTGGATACGAGTGCCTGCTCACGGCGGACTACAGCCAGATCGAGATGCGGATCATGGCGCATCTGTCGCACGACGCCGGCCTGATCGAGGCTTTCGCGAGCGGGGAGGACCTGCACACCTACGTGGCCTCGAAGGCCTACTCGCTGCCGATCGAGCAGGTGGACCCCGAGCTGCGGCGGCGGACCAAAGCGATGACCTACGGACTGGCCTACGGGCTGTCGGCGTTCGGGCTGGCCTCGCAGCTGAAGATCACGCCCGAAGAGGCACGCGCCCAGATGGACCTCTACTTCGACCGCTTCGGCGGCGTGCGCGACTACCTGGCGAGCATCGTCGATCAGGCCCGCAAGGACGGCTACACCGAGACCATCATGGGCCGGCGGCGCTACCTGCCGGACCTGACGAGCGACAACCGGCAGCGGCGCGAGATGGCCGAGCGGATGGCGCTCAACGCCCCGATCCAGGGCAGCGCAGCAGACATCATCAAGGTGGCGATGCTCGGCCTCGACCGTGAGCTCACCGCCCGCGGGCTCGGTTCCCGCCTGCTGCTGCAAGTGCACGACGAGCTCGTCCTCGAGGTGGCGCCGGGTGAGCGCGAAGAGGTCGAGCGGCTGGTCTGCGACCAGATGGCGGCTGCCTACCTGATGGACGTGCCGCTGGAGGTCAGCGTGGGCGTCGGGCGAACCTGGGACGACGCGGCGCACTGACGGTTAGGCCCCGCTCTCCCGGGGGTAACGCCGCTTCATGATCGGCCCGCGGGTACGGCGACTGCCGTGCCTGGTCCTTCTGGCAACCGCTGTCCTCGTGACCGGGTGCGTGGGGCCCTCGCGCACCGACGCCGACTACCACCGCAAGGCCAGCAACAGCGCCGAGGCGATGCGCAGCGCCGTCGAGACCGGGCGACTGGTGGCCGACCTGGTCCTGCGCGACCGCGCCTTCGGCAACTACGCCAACGTCGCCGCGACCGAGGCTGAGCAGGCCGCCGACGGCGTCCAGGCCGCCTTCGACAGCGTGCAGCCGCCCAGCACCGCGGCGGACGACGTGCGCGAGAAGTTCGACGCGCTGCTCCAGGCCGCGACCGGAGCGCTCGGTGACCTGCGCATCGCGGTTCGGCGGCACCTGCTCGGCGACGTGCGCAAGGCCGCCGACGACCTGAAGAAGATCTCCGCCCAGCTCGAGCCTCTGGTCGGTGTCTGACGTGATGACTCTGCCGATGCGGCTGATTCCATGAAGAAGATGCTCCAGGTCACCCTGGGCATCCTCACCGCCATCGGTGGCTTCGTCGACATCGGTGACCTGGTCGCCAACGCCCTGACCGGGGCGCGCTTCGGCATGTCCCTCGCCTGGGTGGTGCTGGTCGGCGTCTTCGGCATCATCCTGTTCGCCGAGATGTCCGGCAGGGTCGGAGCGATCACCGGCCGTCCCGTCTTCGACCTCGTCCGCGAGCGGCTCGGCGTCCGCGCCGGCCTCGCGAACCTGTTCGCCTCCTTCTTCATCAACTTCCTCACCGTCATCGCCGAGATCGGTGGCGTCGCGCTCGCGCTCGAGCTCGCCACCAGCGTCAACTACCTGCTCTGGGTCCCGATCGTGGCGGTGCTGCTCTGGGTGACCATCTGGAAGATCAAGTTCGAGAGCATGGAACGGCTCTACGGGCTGATGGGCCTGTGCCTGCTCGTCTTCGCCGTGGCGCTGTGGAAGCTCGGGCCCGACTGGGGATCGCTCTGGGGCGACGCGTCCAACCCCACCGTGCCGCGGGGCGAGGGGCACCCCACCTGGATCTACTACGCGATCGCCCTGTTCGGCGCGGCGATGACGCCCTACGAGGTCTTCTTCTTCTCCAGCGGGGCGGTCGAGGAGCGCTGGACCAAGAAGGACCTGATGCTCAACCGGGCCAACGTCTACATCGGGTTCCCGCTCGGGGCGTTCCTGTCGCTGGCGATCATGGCCTGCTCCGCGAGCGTCCTGAGACCTCGCGGCATCAGCGTCGACACCCTGAGCCAGGTCGCGCTCCCGGTCTCGGTGGCGCTTGGCAAGCTCGGCCTCGCCGTGGTGCTCATCGGCTTCTTCGCAGCGACCTTCGGCGCGGCGATCGAGACGCTGATGTCGAGCGGCTACACGGTCGCGCAGTACTTCGGCTGGCAGTGGGGGAAGTACGTGGCGCCGAAGCAGGCCGCGCGCTTCCACGTGGTGATGCTGGTGACTCTCTTGCTTGCCACCATGGTCACGTTGACGACGATCGACCCGGTCAAGGTGACGGAGTACAGCATCGTGCTGTCCGCCGCGGCGCTACCGCTGACCTACCTGCCGATCCTTGTCGTCGCGAACGACCGCGAGTTCATGGGCGACAAGAAGAACTCCCGGGTGACCAACTTCTTCGCCAGCATCTACCTCGTCATCATCATGGTGGTCGCGGTCATCACCATTCCGTTGATGCTCGCGACGAAGGCAGGTGCGTGATGGCCTCCGTGATCGACGCGCACCTGCATCTGCTCGACCGGCAGATCGTCGACCGGGACGGCCGGCTGATCGGCAAGGTCGACGACCTCGAGCTCGAGCTGGCCCCTGGTGCCGACTACCCCGTGGTCACCGCGCTGCTGTGCGGTCCGATGGCCCTGGGGCCCCGGCTCGGCGGAAGACTCGGCGTGTGGCTGGTGTCGGCAGCGCGACGACTGCGCCCACGGGGCGACACCGACCCGGTGCGGATCGGCTTCGGCGCAGTGACCGAAGTGGGGCCTTCCATCAAGCTCAGCATCACGGTCGAGCAGGCACCGACGCTGCGGCTCGAGCAGTGGTGCCTGGAGAAGGTCATCTCCCGACTCCCCGGAGGCACCCGTGAGGCTGGCTGAGCTCGCCGGTGCGCGTCTGATCGACTCGACAGGACGCGACGTGGCCACCGTTCACGACCTGCGGCTGTCCCAGGACGGCCCGGTGCACGAGGCCACCGCGCGCGCCGCCTATCGGGTCCGCGGGCTGGTGGTCGGTCCGGGCCACGTGGGGCTCCACATGGGGTACGGCGGTCGGGAGGTCGCCGGTCCGGCATTGCTGAGCGGCCCGCTCGGACGCCTGGCGAAACGCGCGCGGCTGGTGGACTGGAGTCTCATCGAGGAGCTCTCACCAGGACGCGTGCGGATCTCGTGCGCGTACGACGACCTGCCTAGCGCCGGCGAGCCAGGGGAGCGCGCGACATGACGGACGGGCTCGCAATCCTCACGGCATGGGTGGAGTTCGGCG
Organism: Frankiaceae bacterium; assembly: GCA_030840515.1. Lineage (GTDB taxonomy): Bacteria > Actinomycetota > Actinomycetes > JAVEEJ01 > JAVEEJ01 > JAVEEJ01. Next base: position 6,130 of record JAVEEJ010000218.1, read on the forward strand.
TCATTGTCGGACTTCTGCTTTGGCTGCTGCTTCGTGACTCAGGGTCGGATCCGCTGGAGGAAGCCCACAGGGCGTTGACCGACGGTGACGGGCCAAACGGCTGATCGTCACAGTCCGTTCGCACTAAGCGGGAAATGACGACA
>JAVEEJ010000247.1 GCA_030840515.1 Frankiaceae bacterium
GGATCGCCCCCGGCGGCTGCTCGGGTCTGAACACCACAGGCTGACCTCCTCCGGAGAGGGTGAGCCGGTAGAGGTTGCCGTCGATCCGGCCGAACGTGGGCTGCTGATCCGGGGCCACGGGGTCGACCCGCAGCGAGATCGAGCGCTGATCGGTGGGCCCCTGCAGCGCGAGCTTTGGGACGACCACCTGCACCTGTGGCCCGCTCTCGCCGCTGACGGCCTTGAGGTCCGCGATGTTCAGCCCACCCGTGGCAGGGGAGCTCGCCGTCGCGACTGTCGCGGCTGCGGTCGCCTTGGCTCCCTGGGGCGGCGCGACGTAGCGGTAGGGCTCGTCGGGTGCGTTGATGCCGTCGTAGACGACGACCCGTTGGGCGGTGCTGACCCAGACGAGCCCGAGCGCGCAGACGGCTGTGAGCAGCCAGGCCCCGACCAGCCACCGCTGGCTCGCGGACCCCTCAGTCCGGATCGTCGACTCCGATCGCGAACGCGGCGTCGAGGTCGTGCCTGCTGTAGGACCGGAACGCGATGTGGGTCTCGGTCGACGCGATGCCCGGCACCTTGTTGAGCCGGTCGGCGATCGCGTCCGCGAGCTCCTCGTGGCCGCTCACCCGAACCATGACGATGAGGTCGAACTCGCCCGTCACGGAGTACACCTCGCTCACCGCGGGGAGGTCCGCGATGGCCTGCGCGACCTCGGGGATGCGGTCGACAGTGGCCTTGACGAGGACGATCGCGGTGATCACACCACGAGCCTAGCGACGGGCCGCAGCCCACGCCGGTCGACGAACGGGTCGGCTGCCTCGCGGGCCACGTCGAGCTCGCCACGGGCCCGCGCGGCTCCGTCGACGGGCAGCACCCAGGTGCCCGTGATGTCGACGATCCGCGTCCCGGCGGTCTCGAGCCAGCGCAGCAGCAGCTCCATCTCCTCCTGCGTCGCGCAGGGGGTGGGGCCGTCCCCGGGAGTGACGACCTCGGCGGTCGCGAGCAGACCCGGCAGGTGCGGTCGCACTGCCGCGCCGTGCGCGACGCGTGCACTGGCGGCCAGCCGGCCGTGGCGGATCACGGCGATGTCCCACCCGCCGACGGGCGCCGGGGAGGCAGCCACGAGCTCCGCGACGTCAGCCAGCGCCCGCAGCCGCTGCTGGCGAGCCAGGGCTCGGACGTAGCCCGCGAGGCGGTCGCGGGCAACCGCAGCCTCCTCGTAGCGCAGCGTCGTCGCATAGCCGTCGATTCGGTCGAGCATCGAGTCCTGGACCACCACCGGCGACAGGGTGAGCGCCGTGTGCACCCCGGCCACCACGTCGGCGTACTCGCTCTGCTGATCGGGGTGCTCGCACGGCGCCACACAGCGCCCCATACCCGCGAGCGCGCACGACGGTGACGTGCGCTTCGGCGAGAGCCGCTGCGTGCAGCGCCGGATCGGGAAGGCCTCGTGGAGCGCGTCGAGCGCCGACTCGGCGGCACGGCGGGAGGAGAAGGGGCCGAGGTAGGCGCAGCCGTCCTGGCGGCGGTCCCGCACCATCGACAACCGGGGGAAGGGCTCGTCGGTGAGCTTGAGCCACAGCACCCGCTCGGGGGACTTCGACTTGCGGTTGTAGCGCGGACGGTGCTCGGCGATGAGCCGCAGCTCGCGCACGGAGGCCTCGAGGGCATGGGCGCACTCGATGGCATCGACCTTCTCGGCGATGCCCACCATCTCCGCCATCCGGGTGCGGTGCTCGGAGGCGACGAAGTACTGCCGTACCCGGGTGCGCACGTCGCGGGATGTGCCGACGTAGAGCACGCGGCCTCGACCGTCGCGGAACAGGTAGACACCGGGGGCGTTCGGCAGGTTGGCGGCGAGGTGCCGCTTCGCGCGCTGCTCCGGGGTGACGCGGGAGGAGTAGGTGCGCAGCTCCTCCAGGGACTGCACGCCGATGTGGCCGACACGCTCGATCAGCCGGTGCAACACCTCGACCGTCGCGCGGGCGTCGTCGAGTGCGCGGTGCGTCGGCTGCACTGAGGTCCGGAAGACCCGGGCGAGCGTCGACAGCTTGCAGTCTGGTGCCTCGTCGCGGGTCAGCACCCGGCGGGCGAGTCGGGCGGTATCCAGCACTTCGGGGTCCGGCCAGCGGTAGCCCTCCCGCTGGCACGCGGCGCGCAAGAAGCCCACGTCGAAGGGCGCGTTGTGCGCGACAACGACTGCGCCGTCGGCGAGCAGGTCGAGGAACGCAGGCAGCACGGAGCCGATCCGCGGAGCACTGGCGACCATGTGGTCGGTGATGCCGGTGAGCACCGAGATGAGCGCGGGGATGGGGGCACCGGGGTTGACCAGGGTCTGCAGCTCGCTGAGCACCTCGCCGCCGCGCACCTTGACGGCGCCGATCTCGGTGATGGCTTCGGTGACGGACGACCCACCGGTCGTCTCCAGGTCGACCACGACGAAGGCCGTGGTGTGCAGCGGGCGCCCCAGCTCGTCGAAGCTGCCCTGAATGCCTTCTGCCACCACGCGAACGACGTTAGGACGACCCTCCGACAGGTCCCGGCTGCCGCGCCGCGTGGGCGGCGATGAGCTCGTCCACGACGGGGGCGGCGCGTTCGCGATCGGCCGGGACGAGGCCGAGACGGGTACGGCGATCGAGCAGGTCGCCGGCGTCGAGCGCCAGCTCGCAGCGCAGCCCGAAGGCCACCTCTCCGCGGAGCTCCGGCCGTCCCGAGATCAGCGGTTCATCGCCTCGATCGGTGCTCTGCACGACGCGGCCGGCTTCGGTGCCGTAGCGACGGACCAGCCGGGCGGGCCAGCGCGCCGCCGCCTGCTGCAGCTGCGCGGGTGAGCCGGCGCCCACGAGCGGGAGGCGGCGAGTGGCCGAGGGCACGGCCGTGAGAGCCGTCGCGTCGACCGCGTCGGCCGCCATCTTGCGGTAGGTCGTGAGCTTGCCGCCGGTGATGGTCACCACCCCGTCCCCACCGCGCACCACAGCGTGGTGGCGCGAGAGGTCAGCGGTGGCCCCTCCGCCGGAGAGCAGCGGACGCAGCCCGGCGAAGCGGCCCACGACGTCGCCCGGGCCGAGCGGCGTGCGCAGCGCGGAGCTCAGTGTGGACAGCAGGAACTCCTCATCCGCGTCCGTCACCGGTGGTGAGTCGGTGGGGCCGTCGTAGGGGTCGTCGGTCAGGCCGACCAGCACCATGTCGTCGTCCGTCGGCAGCGCGAACACCCAGCGACTGCGGGAGCCCGGGACGAGGACGTTCAGCGCGGCGTGGGGATGCCCGAGTGCCGCGGACCGCAGCACGATGTGGGCGCCTCGGCTCGGGCTCAGCGCCACCTCGGGCGCGAGGGTCCCGGCCCAGACTCCGGTCGCATTCACCACAGCGCGGGCGACGATCGTTGCCGACTCGCCGGTGACCTCGTCGACGACGTCGGCCCCCGTTCCACGGAGTGCGGTGGCCCGCACCCGGGTCAAGATCGCGGCGCCGTGCGAGGCGGCGGTGCGCGCCACAGCCGTCACCAGACGGGCGTCGTCGACGACCTGCCCGTCCCAGTGCAGCAGCCCACGACGAGGGCGCATCGCAGGCACCAGGCGACTGGCTTCTTCCGGGTCCACTCCGCGCGCCCACGGCAGCAACGCGGTCCTGGTGCCGACCGCCCGGCGGATCACGTCGCCGAGCCCGACGCCGAGGCGCGTCGGCAGGTTCGCGGGCAGCAGCATGGGGAGCGGGCGCACCAGGTGCGGTGCGATCGTCGTCATGAGCGCATGTCGCTCCCGGGCGCTCTCCACCGCGAGCCCGATGTCGCCGTGGGCGAGGTAGCGCAAGCCGCCGTGCACGAGCTTGCTGCTCCAGCGGCTGGTGCCGTTCGCCAGGTCCGCCTTCTCGATCACGGCGACGGACAACCCGCGGCTTGCGGCGTCGAGCGCCACGCCCACTCCGGTGATGCCCGCGCCGACGACAAGGAGGTCGACAGTGCTCTCGGCAAGGTCGGTCAGCTCACGAGTACGACGAGCGGCGTCGAGGTCGGGTGAGTGGTTGCCGGTCACGGCGCGAGCCAGCCGTCGAGCATCCGGGTGAGTTCGGCCCGGGCGGCTCCGACGGTGCCGCGGGGGAGAACCGAGCGGCCGACGACGAACGGCGTGATGACCTGCACCAGGCAGACGGCGACGACGGCGGTGTCGCAGCGCCGGACAGACCCGTCGGCGACCGCCTCGTCGAGCAGTCGGCGGACCTCCGCGACAGCGAGCCGCTGGGTCGAGCCCTGGCGCTGCACGAGGTAGGGCAGCAGCAGCTCGGGATCCACCTCGAGCACCCGCCTGAGCAGCGGCTCCTTGGGCAGCCGCTGGACGATGCCGACGGCGATGGCCACCAGCCGCGCCCGGCCGGTCGGCAGGTGCGCGGCGCGCTGCTCCTCGCCTGCAAGGACCGCGCCGAGGTCGCGGGCGAGCAGCTCGAGGATCAACGCGGTGACGTCAGGGGCCCGCCGGTAGAGCGTCATCCGGCTCACACCGGCGCGCCTCGCGACGTCGGTCAGGGTGGTGCGGCGGACGCCGACCGCGAGCACGCTGGCCCGCACGGCGTCCAGCACAGGGTCAGGCGCAGGACCGACGGGGGTGTGACGAACTGACGTCATGTGTCACACTGTAGCGCATGACGCAGACACCTGAGCGAGCCCCGCACCGTCCCGAGAGGGACGCCTGGGGATCGGCCGACCAACGGCCGGTCCTGGGCGAGGAGGCCCGCCGCTCCC
>JAVEEJ010000284.1 GCA_030840515.1 Frankiaceae bacterium
TTTGCTTCGAGATGATCTCCCCACACACCGGGCAATGCGTATGCCCGATCCGCGCGTACAGCTGGCGGAGGTAGTCGTAGATCTCGGTGATGGTCCCGACCGTCGAGCGCGGGTTGCGGGAGGTGGACTTCTGGTCGATCGAGACCGCGGGGCTCAGGCCTTCGATGAAGTCGACGTCCGGCTTGTCCATCTGACCGAGGAACTGACGCGCGTAGGCACTCAACGACTCGACGTAGCGACGCTGGCCCTCGGCGAAGATCGTGTCGAACGCGAGGCTCGACTTGCCCGACCCTGACAGGCCGGTGAAGACGATCAGCGCGTCGCGCGGGAGGTCGAGCGAGACGTCCTTGAGGTTGTGCTCACGGGCGCCGCGTACGACGAGACGGTCGGCCACAGGCTGCTTTCGATAGGACGGTCGAGGGGCTCTGGAGATGCTAACCGGGGGGTCCGACAAGTCCTTCCCGATCATGGAACACGGGTACGACGACGCGTGGTTGTGGCGTTCTGGGTAGGTTCCGGACATGCCTTTGGAGATCATCCGCAGGTCCGTGGGCCCGATGGACAACATCGCCTACCTGCTCCGTGACACCGACGCCGGCCAGGCCTTGCTCATCGACGCGGCCAACGAGGCCGAGACGCTGCTGGGGATGCTGAGCTCACCAGCGGAGCTCAGGACCGTGGTCACCACGCACCAGCACCCGGACCACTGGCAGGCGCTCGAGGCGTTCGTCGCCGCGACAGGGGCGCAGACCGTGGCCCACCCGGAGGACGCCGAGCCGCTGCCTGTGACCCCCGACCGCCTGGTCAAGGACGGGGACCGCGTCGCCGTGGGCTCGAACGAGCTGTCAGTGATCCACCTGGTGGGCCACACGCCCGGCTCGATCGCGCTGCTGTGGGAGGACCCCTCGGGACCACCGCAGCTGTTCACCGGCGACAGCCTGTTCCCCGGCGGGCCGGGCAACACGTGGGGCGACGCGGAGCGGTTCACGACGTTGATGGACGACCTGGAGCGCAAGGTCTTCGGTGTTCTTCCGGACGAGACGCTGGTTCACCCCGGCCACGGAGCAGGCACCACGTTGGGCGTCGAGCGGCCCCACCTCGAGGAGTGGCGCGACCGCGGCTGGTGACGCCTCGTCAATATCCGGGGAAGACGGCGCGCAGATCCTCGAGGGTCACATCACCGGTCATGGCGACGTCATCGGGCGTATGACGTGGCGTGAGGCGTCCGGCCAACAGGCGAATGAACGACTCCGCAGGAAGTCGCAGGGTCGCTGTTGCGTGCTGAGGTGTGTGCGCGAGCGCAACCTGATCGCCGATCAGCAACCCGAAGTCCGCCGTCGGGGAAGTCGTCGTCTCAACCGCGACAGCAGCCTCGCGGCCGCCGAGCGCGCCCGGCTTGCCCGTGAAACCGAGCATGAAGGCGATAGGACCCTGCAGCTGCTCGAGCAGCACCGCGGCAACGTCCGCCGGGATGGCGGCGGCGTCGTCGAAGGCGACCTCCACGTCCCACCCGTGCAGCGCCGCCTCGTTGAGACGCAGCCCAGCCATCAGGGTCAGGTCCGCCGGATCGGGCAGGTAGGAGACCGGAATCCGCAGGTTGTGGCGCTGGTCGGGGTCGAGTGCTTCGTACGCCGACACGAGCTGCTCGGTCTCGCGCAGGAAACCCTCCGCCTGCTCACGTGGTGACAGGGCGTTCCAGCGGTCCCAGATCGCCTGGTTGGCGTCGGAGGGTCGCTCGTCGGCCGCGGGTGCGGCGCGCAGGACGATGAGCCCGATCTCGGCGGCGCTGCCCAGGTGCGAGAGAACCTGAGCCACGGTCCACTCAGACGCTCCCGACGGCCGTGCAAGGTCGTCATCCGACATCGACCTGGCTCGCGTGGCCACGAGGTCGTAGCTAGCGCGGTAGGCCGCGATCGTCCGATCCACCAGGGACATCAGCTCCGGTGGCCCGGGTCGATCGTGCCGTAGCGGGGTCCCATCTCGCTCCATATGGTCACGGACCCTAGTTGCTCCGGCCCGGAGCGGTTCTGGCTCAATCACCTCGCTGGCTCAGTTACTCGCTGGCGGCATCCAGACCCCGGGCTTCGGGGTGATGGCAGCCCGCGGCGCGGGAACGAGCGACACCGGCCTGGGCCGGCGCCCTCGCACCCACGTGCTGAGCGACTGAGCGTCAAGTGGCCGGCACAGCAGATAGCCCTGGATCTGGTCAGCACCCATCGCCTGCAAGGCAGTGAGCTCACCTTCCGTCTCCACGCCCTCCGCGATGATCCCCAGGTCATTGGCGTGACCGAGCTCGGTCAGCATGCGCACGAGCGAACGCCCCCGCTTCTGGTCGAGCTGCCTCGTGAACGATCGGTCGATCTTGATGACGTCGATGGGCAGGTGCTGAAGGTGCGCGATGGAGGTGTAGCCGGTGCCGAAGTCGTCGATCGCCACCCGGATCCCCAGGGCCCGCACCGCATCGAGCTCAACGCCGGCCGCGACCAGGTCGTCGACGAGCACAGTCTCCGTGATCTCGATGGTGAGCAGGTGGGGAAGGGCCTTTGTGGTCTGCAGCATCTGGAGCAGGTGCCGGACCAGCTGCCCGCTGAGGAGATGACGCCCGGAGATGTTCACGGCGATCGGGATGGCCGCCAGCTCCGAGTCGGTCGACCAGGCTCCTAGCTGCCTGCCCACCTGGTTGAGCACCCAACGATCCAGGTCGACGATGAGCGAGGTCTGCTCAGCGATCGGGATGAACGCGTCCGGGGCCAGAAGCCCGTGCTCCGGCCGGTCCCAGCGAACCAGGGCCTCGACGCCATCCAGCGCGCCACTCGAGGCGTTGATCACCGGCTGGAAGTCCAGCCGCAGTCCGCCCCCCGTGGGGTCGGCCAGAGCACTGGCGAGCGCGCGCTCGATGTCCTCACGCTCGAGCATGCGCTGTTGCATGTCGACGTCGAAGATCTCCACCGCGGAACGATCATGACTCTTCGCCCGGTACATCGCGGCATCTGCGCGGGCCAGCAGCTGGAGCGGCTCCTCGGGCCCGTCCATGGCCATGGCGATGCCCACTGCGACACCGACCTCGATGCTGAACGCGCCGAACTCGATCGGCTCCTCCACGGCTGCGAGGAGCCGTCGCGCAAGGTCCGTCGCATGCCCGATTCCGCCCACTTGCTCGGCGAGTACGACGAACTCGTCGCCGCCCAGGCGAGCCACGAGGTCGCCGGGCCGCAGGCAGCCGGAGATGCGCTCGGCGACCGCCCGAAGCACACGGTCCCCACCTTCGTGTCCATACCGGTCGTTGACCGACTTGAAGTCGTTGAGGTCGAGGAACAGCAGGGCCACCGCGTTCCCGCTGCGGCCGGCGCGGTGGAGCGAGGTCTGGATGGCGGCGAGCGCGCCCGCGCGGTTGGCGATCCCGGTCAGAGGGTCGTGCGTGGCCTGATGCGCCAGGTGGGTCTGCAGCTGCTGCCGCTCGACGATGGACGCTGAAAGCAGCGCCACGGAGCTCTCGAGGGACTCGCCCAGGCGACCGGGCAGCGGAGCCTTGAGCACCGGGTCGGTGAATCTGCATGCGGCCAGCGCCGTCGCCTTCGCATCCAGCAGCTTCAAGGTGGCGACGAGGTCCTCGAATGCGCTGAACGCCAACCTCGTCTCACGCGGCCCCCTGCGACGCGCCGACCCCGGGTCCTCGTCCAAGCGCCCTTCGTTGACTCCGTGCGCATATGCCCCCAGCGCGCGGAGGGGTCGCGCGATGGAGCGGGCGAAGGCAATCGCGATGGCGATCAGCAGCAGCGAGAAGACGGTCGAGAGCGCCCCTTGCATGACAAAGGCACGGTGCTCCGACAGCTCCAGCGCGCGCGCCTCACGAGTGACCCCCGTTGCGGTCGTGCTCACCAGGTCGTTCAGCAGGCGCCCGCGGGTGAGGTAGCCACCGAACACCGCCGTCGTGGTCGCGATGTCGGGTCTCAGACCTGCTCGCGCGGCCTCGAGAGCCCCCTCGAATGGGCGCACTCGCGGGTCCTCATGGATCAGCGTCAGCGCGCGGACGACCGCGGGGACCCCCAGGTCATGGATCCGTTGCTCGGCCGAGGTGTAGTCACCCAGCTCGGTGCCCAGCCGGACGAGCACCACATCGCGCGACTGCTGGCTGGCGCCTGGCGCCGCGAACCAGAGGATGCTCAGATCGATGCCCTGACGCGCCGAGACGTCCGTGAGGTCGTCCGCTGCCCGCAGCGACTCCAGTCCCGTCAAGAGCTTGTCACCGGAGAGGCCGCGCACCGATTGCTCCAGGAGGCGCAACCTTGAGTTGAACGCGTTCTGCGCCGCGGTGGCGTAGCCCCGGAATGCCTGCACCTGCCGTTGGGGAGTCAACGTCCCCGCGTCGACCGCGGTGTACATGACCGAGAGCTCCTCGGCAGACACAGGCGAGCCGGACCCGAGCACCTTCAACGCCGCGGAGGCCGTCGCGCGAGCGCCACGCTCGATCGCCGCTACGTCGAACCCGATCGAGACCGACGCCGTCTCCACGCTCACCCCGAGCTCCTGGAAGCGCACCCTGAACTCCGCAGCGGAGCGCTGCTCGCTCATGGCGGAGTGAATGTCGACGAGCGCGTCGAGCTCACTGACCCGCATGCCGGCCACCGCTGCGTCGTGCGTCTTGGCACGCCCACTGACGACCGCAGACGCCGACGCCACTGCAAGCAGGCTGACCGGGATCATCACCAGTGCGATGAGCCGACCCCGGACACCGGTGGTTGGCCACCTGAGCCGTGGGCTGCGCCGTCCGTCGCTTTGTGCAACGGGCCACATGCGTGTCAAGGCGCTTCCTCCAGATCGGCGGGGTGGGTGGCGCCCAGCAGCTGGGCCTCACCCACCTCATCGACCTCCCCCACCCCGGCAACAGATGCGTGGAGCTGTCATCGACCTGATGCATGCGCCAAGCGGTGGGGTCAGAAGTGATCAGGTCGGGGGAAGCAGGCCCTTGCGTCCCGCCGCGGCGACGGCCTCGAGCTTGGAGTGGGAGCTGAGCTTGCCGAGCGTGCGTTGCACGTGGTTGCGCACGGTGTTGAGACTTAACGTCAGCCGGTCGGCGATGGACTGGTTGGACAAGCCCTCGGCCATCAGTCGGAGCACCTCGAGCTCGCGCGGGGTGAGTTCTACGACGGCAGCCCGGGGAGCGGTCTCGCGCAGCTTGAAGAGCGCGAACAGCTTGCAGGCCGGCACCAGCGACTGCCCGGCCCCGAGCGTGAGGACCGCCGGCCGCAGGTCGTCGAAGGCGCGGTCGTACTGGACGATCCCGGCGCCACCCGCCTCCAGGACTCCCAGCAGGCAGAGGTCGTCCGCCACGTCCACCAGCAACACGACGGACGAGGCCGGCGAAGCGCCGTGCAGCGACTGGACGAGCTGGAAACCCTCCTCCTGCGGTCGTCCCCGCGGGGCCGCGGCGATGATGACGTCAACGGTGCGACCGCGAGCCGCCGCGAGTGCCCCAGCGCCGTCCGCTGCCACGCCGATGACCGACACGTCGTCCAGGGAAGCGAGCATGCGGACCACGGAGTCGGCCACCATGCGTGCCGGCACGACGACCAGCACTGTGCACGGGGCGACCTCGGGTCTGAGCTCGGCATGGGCCTCCCGGATCGCGAGCAGCTGATCCAGAGCGCCCAGGAAGAGGTCGAGCAGGTGCGGGTCGAAGTGCCTGCCCCGCTCGGCCTCCATGACGGTCACCGCGTCGTCGATGCTCATGGCCTGGCGGTAGACACGGTCGCTGGTCAATGCGTCGAAGACGTCGGCGATCGCAGCGATCCGGCCTTCGACGGGGATCGACTCCCCCGCCAAGCCTGTCGGGTAGCCGCTTCCGTCCCACCGCTCGTGGTGCGTGACCGCGATGCGGCTCGCGAGCGCGAGGACGGTGGACTGGCCGCCCGCGAGGATCGCGGCCCCCATCTGGGGATGACGCTCCATCACCACTCGCTCCTGCGCATCCAGCGGGCCTGGCTTGAGCAGGATCCAGTCTGGGACGCCGATCTTGCCCACGTCGTGCAGCATCATCGCGACCCGGAGCTGCTCAGGAGTGGGAGCCTCGATCCCGGCGAGAACCGCCAGCCGGCTGGCGTAGCGGCTCATCCGCTGGATGTGGCTCCCGGTCTCCTCGCTGCGGAGCGTGAGGGCGATGACCAGACGGTCGGCAGCTTCGCTGATGGCCGCACCGGTCGTGCTCTCGGTGTCCTCCAGTTGTGCTATCGCTCGGTGCAGCGCGGCGGTTCGGGAGACGACCTTCTCCTCCAGCTCCTTGAGATAGCCGCGCCGGGCACGCTCCAGGTCACGCAGCCGCAAGGCAGCCGCCACGCTGATCGCGAGCTCGTTGGGCCGGAAGGGCTTGACCAGGTAGCCGCACGCGCCCATCGAGAGGGCCTCCGCCGCGATCGCTGGATCATCCTCTCCCGTGATCATGACGACGGCGGTGTCAGGCAGCTGAGCTGCGATCTGCCTGACGAGCACGAGACCGGACTCCCCCGGCATTCCGATGTCACACAGCACGAGGTCGAAGGCGTTCAGGGCCAGCTGCTGCCGCCCGAACTCGACGTCGGCGGCCTCCTCGACGGTGTGTCCGTGCTTCTTCAGCACCCTGGAGACGGTCCGGCGGATGCCGTCCTCGTCATCCACTACGAGTATCCGTGCCACGCCACACCCCAATCGCCTAGGAGTCCGGTCTCCCCTCGACCACCGGGCCTACGAAGCCACCACTTCCTGAACCTTCGCGAGCAGTCCGGCACCGGTGAACGGCTTCTCGATGAGTGTCGCGCCGGGATCGAGCGTGCCCTGGTCGGTGAAGATCGGGCGCGCATAGCCGGACATGTAAAGGACCCGCACGTCGGGGCGAGCGGCCCCGATCAGTGCGGCAACCTGCTTGCCGAGCATCTCCGGCATCACCACGTCGGTGAGCAGCAGGTCGATGACGCCCTGATATCGCTCGGCGATCGAGACGGCGTCTCTGCCCCCGGCCGCCACCAGAACCGTGTGGCCGTTTCTGGCCAGGATCCGCCGCGTCACCTCCCGCATCGCGTCCTCGTCCTCGACGACAAGAACGGTGACGTGCCGCTGCGCGACCGCGCGCACTGCCCGTGCCCAGGTGGGCGCCTTGTCGGTCGCGGGGAACAGCATGGTGACCGTGGTCCCCACGCCGGGAACCGAATGGATCACCAGGTCCCCACCCGCTTGGGTGACGATGCCGTAGACAGTGGCGAGACCCAGCCCGGTCCCGCCGCGCTTCGTGGTGAAGAAGGGCTCCACCGCCCGGTCCAGGGCTTCCTGAGACATCCCCGCACCCGAGTCGCTGACGCGGAGCCGGACGTAGTTGCCGGGCTCCAGTCCGGGCCGGGCCGAGGCGTGGTCCGCGTCCACCACCTGGTCGCCCGTGTCGATCGTGAGCGTCCCGCCGTCTCCCATCGCGTCGCGGGCGTTCACGGCGAGGTTGACCAGCACCTGCTCGAGCTGGCCTGGATCGGCCATCATCCGCCACACCCCGGTGGACGCCGCGATCTCCAAGTCGACCTGCTCGCCGAGGGTCCTGGTGAGCATCGACTCGACGTCGGCGACGACGTCCCTCAGCAGCAGAGCCTGCGGCCGCACCACCTCACGACGGGCGAAGGCCAGCAGCTGGTGCGTGAGCTCCGCTGCCCGGTCCGCGGCGCGGCGCACCTGCTCGAGGTCCTCGCGCACCGCTGCCCAGCGTTCCCCGCC
>JAVEEJ010000030.1 GCA_030840515.1 Frankiaceae bacterium
CACACGTCGAAGTCCACTTCGACGGAGAATCGGAAGGCAGTGGCTTGAGCAGCTTCGTGGACCGGGTCGTCCTGCACGTCTCGGCGGGTTCGGGCGGGCACGGTTGCGCGAGCGTGCACCGTGAGAAGTTCAAGCCGCTCGGCGGACCTGACGGCGGCGACGGCGGCAACGGCGGAGACGTCACGCTGGTCGTCGATCCGCAGACCACCACCCTGCTCGACTACCACCGCCATCCCCACCAGAAGGCCGGCAACGGCGGGATCGGCGCCGGCGGCAACCGCGACGGCGCGAACGGCACCGAGCTCGTGCTCCCCGTGCCCGATGGCACCGTTGTCATCGACGCGGGCACTGGCGAGCAGCTGATCGACCTCGTCGGCGCCGGCACCCGCTACGTGGTCGCGCAAGGTGGCCGCGGTGGTCTCGGCAACGCCGCCATCGCCTCGCCCCGGCGCAAGGCACCCGGATTCGCGCTGCTCGGTGAACCTGGAGAGACGCGCGACGTCGTACTCGAGCTCAAGACGGTTGCTGACGTCGCGCTGGTCGGCTTCCCCAACGCCGGCAAGTCCTCGCTGGTCGCGGCGCTCTCTGCCGCACGGCCCAAGATCGCGGACTACCCGTTCACCACGCTCGTGCCCAACCTCGGTGTCGTGCAGGCGGGCGAGACCGTCTACACGGTTGCCGACGTGCCCGGGCTGATCCCTGGGGCGAGCGAGGGCAAGGGCCTCGGGCTGGAGTTCCTGCGCCACGTCGAGCGCTGCCACGTGCTCGTGCACGTCGTCGACTGCGCGAACCTCGAGACCGACCGCGACCCCGTCGCCGACCTGGACACGATCGAGCGTGAGCTGGACGAGTACGGCGGCCTCGCGGGCCGCCCACGGCTGGTGGCGTTGAACAAGATCGACGTCCCCGACGCGCGGGACATGGCCGAGATGGTGCGCGCCGACGTCGAGGCGCGGGGCTGGCCCACCTTCGAGATCTCCGCCGCCACCCGCGAGGGGCTGCGCGAGCTGTCGTTCGCGATGGCCGGTGCTGTGGTCGCGGCTCGGGCCGCGCTCCCACAGGCCGAGCCCACCCGCATCGTGTTGCGACCCAAGGCGGTGGACGACGCGGGCTTCACTATCGAGCAGACAGGTGAGCAGCAGTTCGTCGTGCGGGGCTCGAAGCCGGAGCGCTGGGTCCGGCAGACCGACTTCACCAACGACGAGGCGGTCGGCTACCTCGCCGACCGGCTGGCCCGTCTCGGGGTCGAGGAGGCGCTGGCCAAGGCCGGAGCCCAGCCCGGTGCCGACGTGACGGTGGGGGATGTGAGCTTCGACTGGGAGCCGACGATGATGGCCGGGATCGAGCTGAACTTCGGCCACCGCGGCACCGACCCGCGCTTCGAGGTGAGCGACCGAGTGGGCGCCAGTGCGCGACGGGAGTCGAAGAACCAGCGCCGTCGGCGGGAGGCGTCGGACGAGGTGGATCTTGACCACATCATCGACGAGTAGCCGCCAGCACCTCGCGGATGCGCGCCGCGTGGTGGTGAAGGTCGGCTCGTCGTCGATCACGAGTGCTGCCGGAGGACTCGACGGGGAGCGCGTCGATGCGCTGGTCGCCGCGCTCGCCCAGCGGCGACGGCGGGGATCTGACGTCGTACTCGTCTCCTCCGGTGCCATCGCGGCGGGACTCGCCCCCCTACGGCTGGCAAAGCGCCCTAGGGACCTCGCCACGCTCCAAGCCGCGGCCTCCGTCGGGCAGGGTCTGCTGCTCGCGCGCTACGCGGACGCGTTCGGGGCGCACGGCCTGACCGTCGGTCAGGTGCTGCTGACGCAGGACGACGTCGTGCGCCGCGCCCACTACCGAAACGCAGAGCGCACGCTCACCCGGCTGCTTGCCCTCGGCGTGCTCCCGATCGTCAATGAGAACGACACCGTGGCCACCGAGGAGATCCGCTTCGGCGACAACGACCGGCTCGCGGCGCACGTCGCGCACCTCGTCCGCGCTGACGCCCTGGTGCTCCTCTCGGACGTGGACAGCGTGTACGACGGCGACCCCGGCAAGGCCGGCAGCAAGCGCATCGCCGATGTGCGCACGGACTCAGATCTCGCGGGGGCGCTGGTGGCGGGGGTCGGTGCGGCCGGCCTCGGCAGTGGCGGCATGACGACAAAGGTCGAGGCGGCCCGGATCGCCTCAGCCGGTGGCATCCCCGCGCTCGTGACGAGCGCCGCTCTGGTGTCCGACGCGCTCGCCGGTACCGACGTCGGCACGCTGTTCCACGCCCAGCCGCGGCGCACTGCGGCACGGCTGCTCTGGCTCGCCCACGCGTCCTCGCCGCAAGGCCGGCTGCACCTCGACCAGGGGGCCGTCGCCGCCGTGGTCGATCGCCGGCTCTCCCTTCTGCCCGCTGGCGTTGTGCGTGTCGAGGGTGACTTCACGGCCGGTGATCCGGTAGATCTCTGCGCGCCTCACGGGGGGGTTGTGGCGCGCGGCTTGGTCAACTACGACTCAGGTGAGCTGCCGCCTCTGCTGGGCCGCTCCACCCGAGACCTCGCCTCCGAGCTCGGGCCCCAGTACGAGAGGGAAGTAGTGCACCGCGACGACTTGGTTGTGCTGCCGTGACCGTCGAGGTGGTCGGCTGTGGTGGCGAGGCCGCGGAGCAGATCCTCGACCTGACCCGTCGCTGCTACGCGGCCTACGCCGCGCTCGACCCGCCCAGCGGCGCGCTGACGGAGGGGTTCGAGACGGTGCAGGCCGAGCTCGAGCAGGGCGGCGGGGTGCTCGCCCGCCGGGCCGAGCAGCTCGTCGGCTGCCTGCGGATGCAGCGCACCGACGACCGGATCCACATCCGGCGGGTGGCCGTCGACCCCGAGCACCGGGGCCAGGGGATCGCCCGCGCGATGATCGACTGGTGCGCGCAGGAGGCCACGCGGACCGGGGCGGCGCGGATCACCCTGGGAGTGCGCGACCAGCTCCCGGCGAACCGCCGCGTGTGGGAGAAGCTCGGGTTCAACGTCGTCGCCCAGCACAGCTTTCCCCCGCCGTCCGACTGGGGCTGGACCGAGATGGAGCGCCCGGTCGAAGGCTGACCCCTCGCGCGGGTGCAGCCGGAGCCGGCGTCAGCCGGGGACGAGGCAGAACGTGTTGCCCTCGGGGTCGCGCATCGTTCGCCAGGACATGCCGACGTCGCTCACGTCCTCGCCTACCGCCCCGCCCAGTTCGAGCGCCCGCTTCGTGGACGCCTCGAGGTCCGCGATGTGCAGGTCGATGTGCGCGGTGCTCTTGCCGCGCCCGGGGTCGTCCACCTTCTGGAAGATGAGCGCGGCGGTGCCGCGCACCACGGGACGCAGCACGACGAACGCCCCCGCCCGCCAGACGACAGGTAGCCCCAGCAGATCCGAGTAGAAGCCGGCGAGCCGCTCCGGGTCGGCGCAGTCGAGCACCACGGAGAAGTAGGGCGCAGGCTGCGAGCCCGGTCCCTCCAGCCAACCCACCATCGCGGAGTAGTCCTCGTCGCCGTGGCCCGCGGCGACGGCGCCGCGAGCGCCTCCGAGGGCAGCGCTGGTGGCCGGCATGGCGCCGCCCGCTGCCCGGAGGGCGAGCTCGAGGTCCTTGGTCAGCAGGTCGAGCGAGAAACCGGTCGCCGAGAAGTCGTGCGCGTCGAGCATGGCGCGCTTCTGCGTGGTGGTGAAGCCGAACGGTCCGGTCTGCAGAACGTCCAGGGCAGCGGCCCGGTCTACGCCCAAGGTGGAAGCAAGGCTCAGTGCCTCACCGAGACCTTGAGCCGCGACCCCGATCGTGATGTTGATCACGAGCTTCATCGCACTCCCCGCCCCGAGGTCGCCGATCCGACGGACCTTGGCGGGGTCGCCCCACAGCTCGAGCAGCGGCTTGGCGGCGTTGTAGTCCTCCAACGTGCCGCCGACCAGCACGCCGAGCGTCCCTTCCTGCGCCGGGCCGGTGGTCCCGACGACAGGCGCGTCGATCAGGCGCAGCCCCCCACCGGCGAGCTGGGCGCCGAGCTCGCGCGCAGCCTCAGGTCCGATGGTCGAGGACTCGATGACCAGGGCGCCCCGCGGCGCGTGCTCGAGCACCTCGGACAGCACCTCGCGCGCAGCCTCGGGACCGAAGAGCATCGTCACCACGACCTCCGCCCCGCCCACCGCCTCCGCGACTGAACCCGCCGCGGTGGCGCCGAGGGCCACGAGCTCGTCGGTCTTGCCCGGGGACCTGTTCCAGACCGTGGTCTCGTGGCCGGCGCGGATGACGTGTGCGGCCATCGGCGCGCCCATGCGCCCGAGGCCGAGGAAGGCGACTCGCATGCGGCGACCCTAACTTCGGCCGGGATCGGGGGCTCACGGGCCGCGGGCCTGGTGGCCGGGCCGTCAGTGGCGGCCTCCCGCCTTGCCCCGCCCAGCGGGGCAGTCACCCGTGCCAGGGGGCCACCAGCACCTGAGGGCCCGTGACAGAATCGCGTTCGGTTCCCAACGGAAGGTGGCGCCCATGACCGCGTTCGCGTCACCGGCCGACGCCCTCGAGCGGCTCGCCGGAGCGGGCTACCTCGCCGACGACAAGATCGCCACGACCGTGTTCCTGGCTGGGCGGCTCGGTAAGCCGCTGCTCGTCGAGGGCCCAGCGGGTGTCGGCAAGACCGAGCTCGCCAAGGCCGTCGCCACCGCCACGGACGCGGAGCTGGTCAGGCTCCAGTGCTACGAGGGGCTCGACGAGGCCCGCGCGCTGTATGTGTGGAACTACAAGAAGCAGCTGATCCGTATCCAGGCGGCAGGGTCGGACTCCGCCTGGCAGGAGACCCACGACGACATCTTCACCGAGGAGTTCCTGCTCGCCCGCCCGCTCCTGACCGCGATCCGCCGCACCGAGCCGACCGTGCTGCTCATCGACGAGACCGACAAGGCCGATGTCGAGGTGGAGGGGCTCCTGCTCGAGGTGCTCAGCGACTACCAGGTCACCATCCCCGAGCTCGGCACCATCAAGGCCGCCCGCACCCCGTTCGTCGTACTCACCTCCAATGCCACCCGCGAGCTGTCCGAGGCGCTCAAGCGGCGCTGCCTCTTCCTGCACCTCGACTACCCCGACGCTGCCCGCGAGACCGCCATCGTGCTCTCGCGCGTCCCCGAGCTGCCCGAGGCGCTCGCCGAGCAGCTGGTGCGCACGGTCCGCGCGCTGCGAGCACTTGACCTGCGCAAGTCGCCGTCCATCGCCGAGTCGGTCGACTGGGGACGCACCCTGCTCGCGCTAGGCCTGGACACGCTCGACGAGGCGGCGGTCAAGGACACGCTCGGCGTCGTGCTCAAGCACGCGGCCGACCAGGCGACCGCGACCTCCAAGCTCGGCCTGAGCTGATGCGCCTCGTCGGCCGGCTCACCGCCTTCGTCGACGCGCTGCGCGCTGCTGGCCTTACCGTCTCGCTCGCTGAGGCCGTCGACGCCGGGCGCGCGCTGACCGTCACCCCCCTCATGGACCGGGAGGCGCTGCGCGCCGCCTTCGCCGCCACCTTGTGCAAGCGGGCTGCTCACCGGACCACCTTCGACGT
>JAVEEJ010000083.1 GCA_030840515.1 Frankiaceae bacterium
TTCTCGCGGTCGAAGATCGACGCCTCGGTCGCCGAGCTCGAAGAAGAGCGCAGCGCCGTCCGCGAGCTTGGGCTGATCTGAGATGGGACTGATCTGATGGCGAAGATCAAGGTGCAGGGCGTCGTCGTCGAGCTCGACGGCGACGAGATGACCCGCATCATCTGGCAGTTCATCAAGGACCAGCTGGTCTTGCCCTACCTCGACGTGCAGCTCGAGTACTACGACCTCGGCATCGAGCACCGCGACGCCACCGACGACCAGGTCACCATCGACTCGGCGAACGCCATCAAGAAGCACGGCGTCGGTGTGAAGTGCGCGACCATCACGCCGGATGAGGCGAGGGTCGAGGAGTTCGGCCTGAAGAAGATGTGGAAGTCGCCCAACGGCACCATCCGCAACATCCTCGGCGGCGTCATCTTCCGCGAGCCGATCATCATCAGTAACATCCCGCGACTCGTCCCGGGATGGACGAAGCCGATCGTCGTCGGCCGTCACGCCTTCGGTGATCAGTACCGCGCCACCGACGTGCGCATCCCCGGTGAAGGGACGCTCACGCTGACCTTCAGGCCGAAGGACGGCAGCGAGCCGATGGAGCTCGAGGTGTACGAGTTTCCGAGCAGCGGCGTCGCGATGGCGATGTACAACCTCGACGACTCGATCCGTGACTTCGCCCGCGCCTCGATGCGCTACGGCCTCAACCGCGGCTACCCGGTTTACCTGTCCACGAAGAACACGATCCTCAAGGCCTACGACGGCCGGTTCAAGGATCTGTTCGCCGAGGTCTTCGAGAGCGAGTTCAAGGCTGAGTTCGAGGCTGCGGGCATCACCTATGAGCACCGGCTCATCGACGACATGGTCGCCGCCGCGCTCAAGTGGGAGGGCGGCTACGTCTGGGCCTGCAAGAACTACGACGGCGACGTGCAGTCCGACACCGTGGCCCAGGGCTTCGGCTCGCTCGGCCTGATGACGAGCGTCCTGCTGACCCCTGATGGCAAGACCGTTGAAGCCGAGGCGGCGCACGGAACGGTCACCCGGCACTACCGGATGCACCAGCAGGGCAAGCCCACCTCGACCAACCCGATCGCGTCGATCTTCGCGTGGACGCGGGGGCTGCAGCACCGCGGCAAGCTCGACGGCACCCCTGAGGTCTCTGCCTTCGCGGAGACGCTCGAGCGCGTCTGCGTGGAGACCGTGGAGTCGGGACAGATGACGAAGGACCTCGCACTGCTCATCGGCCCGGAACAGCCTTACCTCAGCACTGAGGAGTTCCTGGCCGCGCTCGACGGCAACCTGCAGAAGGCGATCGGCAGCAGCTGAGCGCCGACCTGCCAGAGCCGGCTCTGGACACGGTGGTGGTCAACACCACCGTCGGAGAGCTGCCGGCGCTGCTCGAGCTGCTCCGCGTCTGGGACCTCCCCGACTACGTCCCGCTGGCGCCCGGCGAGCCGACGTTTCGGCTCGTCGTGCTGCTCAACCAGAAGCCGCCGCGCGCCTATCGGAAGGCGGTGAACGGCCAGCTCGACAGCTCCGCTCGCCTGCGGGCCGCGGTCAGCTCGATCGAGCTGCTCGCGCTCGACCTGCCGCGCGACCTCGACCGCTATGTGCGAGGCGGCGTAGGCGACGGCGGGGAGTACGGGTGGAAGTCAGGGCCTAACCTCCAGTTCTTCCGCGGACTGGACCGGCTGACGGCTGAGGGTGGCTTCGCGCTCGTGGTGGAGACCGACACCCGACCGGTTCGCGCGGGATGGGTCGGTGCCGCACGCGACCTGGTGCGCCGACACCCTGACGCGTGGGTGCTCGGCTCGGTCTACCGCGGGCTCGAGACGGTGCCTGCGTCTTTCAAGACCCACCTCAACGGCAATGCGATCTACGCGCTGAGCCCGTCTTTCGCGAAGTTCCGGCGCGAGGTGTGGGAGCAGGTGCTGCGGGAGGTGGTGCGGCACCGCACGGATGTCGCCTACGACTACGTGCTCAGCTACGCGTTCAGCCAGAACCTGGCCACCGAGTTCCACCACGCGATGCTCGCCGAGTGGCACCGACTGGTCGCCACCGACTTCATCCAGAACCTCGTCCACTGGCGCGACCACGACCCGATGACGATCGACTGGGTGCAGTGGTGCGCCAGGCTCGAGCGCGAGAGCCCGCAGACCTACGTCGTCCACGGCGTGCGCGGCGAGCACCGCCCTCCGTGGACGTGATCCTCGCCCACTCCGTAGGCTCCCGCCCGTGGATCACCCTCCGAGTAGGTGGGCGCGCGACGACGTGAGCCGGAGCGCGCCGTGAAGGACATCCTGATCAGCTGCGCCGTCGTGCTCGTGCTGATCCTCATCGGAGCCCTCTTCGTAGCAACCGAGATCGCGCTGGTGTCACTGCGCGAGAGCCAGATCAAGGCCCTGGGTGAGCGCGGTCGCCGTGGCCGCCGCGTGCTTCAGCTCAGCGAGAGCCCCAACCGCTTCCTCGCCGCCGCGCAGATCGGTGTCACGTTCGCCGGGTTCCTGTCCGCGGCGTTCGGCGAGTCCCGGATCTCGAGCAAGCACCTCGAGCCCTGGCTGATCCGGCAAGGTGTCAGCGAGAGCTACGCCGGAGTCCTCTCCCTGGTGCTGATCACCCTCGTCATCGCCTACGTCGCCATCGTGCTCGGGGAGCTGGTGCCCAAGCGCTTCGGGTTGCAGCGAGCCGAAGGCGTCGCGCTGCTGCTCTCGCCCTTCGTGGACCGCGTCGCACGGGTCACCCGCCCGGCGATCTGGCTGTTCTCCAAGTCCACCGACGCTGTCGTCCGCGTGCTGGGGCTGGACCCGAGCAAAGGCCGTGAGGGCATCAGCGAGGAGGAGCTGCGTGACCTGGTGGCGGCGCACGAGTCGCTGACCAAGGACGAGCGCAAGCTCATCGACGACGTGTTCTCCAGCGGCGAGCGCCAGCTGCGCGAGGTGATGGTCCCGCGCACCGAGGTCGAGTTCCTGGACGCCGCCGTGACGTGCACCCGGGCCGCCAAGCTGGTCGCCGACAGCACCCACTCACGCTTCCCCGTCGTGCGTGGATCGCACGACGACATCGCGGGATTCATCCACGTGCGTGACCTGATCCACACGCCACCAGGCGGCCGCCGCACCACCCGCCTCGGCGACATCGCGCGCGAGGTCGCGATGTTCCCCGAGACCCGCAAGGTGCTCAGTGCGCTGTCGGAGATGCGCCGCAGTGGGCAGCACATCGCGGTCGTCGTGGACGAGTACGGCGGCACTGCGGGCATCGTGACGCTGGAGGACCTCATCGAGGAGGTCATCGGCGACATCAGGGACGAGTACGACGTCGAGCCGGACGACGCGGTGCGCCTCGGGGAGGGTGACATCGAGGTCGAGGGACTGCTCAACCTCGACGAGTTCTGCGAGCAGACCGGCCTTGCGCTGCCCGACGGGCCCTACGAGACCGTGGGCGGCTACCTCATGGCCGTGCTCGGCCGCCTGCCGCGGATGGGTGACGCGGTCGAGTTCGATGGCGTCCGGCTGAGGGTCACTGCGATGGACGGCCGACGTGTCGAGCGGGTGCGCGTGACCGCCAGCCAGCCCGTGGAGGACTGACCCGGGGTCGGTTGGCGGCGCTCTGCCAGGATGGGGTTCATGCCTGATCGCCCCCGCGTGCTGAGCGGAATGCAGCCCACGGACGACTCCCTGCACCTGGGGAACTACCTGGGCGCGCTGCAGCACTGGGTCGCCCTTCAGGAGACGCACGAGGCCTTCTACTGCGTGGTCGACCTGCACGCTCTGTCCGCGGCCACCCCGGCCTCACCCGCCGAGCTGCGTGATCGCACGCGTCGCACCGCCGCGCAGTTCCTCGCTGCCGGCGTCGACCCGGAGCGCAGTGTGCTGTTCATCCAGAGTCACGTGCCCGAGCACGCGCAGTTGACGTGGGTGCTCTCGTGCATCACCGGCTTCGGCGAGGCGAGCCGGATGACCCAGTTCAAGGACAAGGCGCAGAAGGGCGGCAGTGACTCGGCCTCCGTGGGCCTGTTCACCTACCCGATCCTGCAGGCCGCGGACATCCTGCTCTACCACGCCGATGCGGTGCCGGTTGGCGAGGACCAGCGTCAGCACCTCGAGCTCACGCGGGACCTCGCGGAGCGCTTCAACTCTCGCTACGGCCTGACCTTCACCGTGCCCAGTCCGCACATCGTCAAGGGCACCGCGAAGATCCTCGACCTGCAGCACCCCGACAAGAAGATGTCGAAGTCGCTCGGCGGCTCCGGGTGCCTGACGTTGCTCGACGAACCCGCGGCGAACGCCAAGCGCATCAAGAGCGCGGTCACCGACAC
>JAVEEJ010000209.1 GCA_030840515.1 Frankiaceae bacterium
GGCGACACCCCGCCCCAGTCGTCGATGCCGGCGTCGACGAGCATCCGGGTCTCGTCCAGGTCGACGAGGTTGGGCGGCGCCTGCACCCGCATCGTGGGGCCGAGCAGCAGTCGGGTTACCGCTACCGCCGCGGCGAGCTCCGCTGCTCCGACGTCGGTGGCCGAGCGCATCGCGGTGTCGGGCTTGGCGCGGAAGTTCTGCACGAGGACTTCCTGGATCCCGCCGTACTCGCGCGCCACCTTGCGGATGGCCAGCAGCGTGTCGACCCGGTCGTGCGGCGTCTCACCGATGCCGAGGAGCAGTCCGGTGGTGAAGGGGACGTTGCTGCGCCCGGCGTCCTCGAGGACACGCAGCCGCACTGCCGGGTCCTTGTCCGGACTGCCGACGTGCGCGGCCACGTGCGCCGTTGTCTCGAGCATCATGCCCATGCTCGGCGCGACCGGCTTGAGCCGCTGCAGCTCCGCCCACGAGAGCACACCGGGATTGAGGTGCGGCAGCAGACCGGTCTCCTCGAGAACCGCGATCGCGGCGGCCCTCAGGTACTCCAGCGTGCTCGCATACCCGCGTTCCTCCAGCCACTCCGCTGCCTGCGTCCAGCGCAGCTCAGGGCGGTCGCCGAGGGTGAACAGCGCCTCGGTGCAGCCCAGCGCCGCGCCGTCACGCGCGATGGCGACGACCTCGTCGAGCGGAAGGTAGGCCGACTCGACGCGGTGTGGTGCGGTGGCGAACGTGCAGTAGTGACAGCGGTCGCGGCACAGCCGCGTCAGCGGGATGAAGACCTTGCGGCTGTAGGTGATGACGCCCGGGCGGCCGACGGCGTCGAGCCCGCGGTCGCGCACCCGTCCGGCGTGCGAGGAGAGCTCAGCCAGCGCGTCGCCGCGCGCGGCGAGCAGCACTGCAGCCTCGTCGCGGTCCAAGGACTTGCCGTCGCGGGCGCGCGCGAGTGCGCGCCGCAATCCCAGCGGCTCAGCCTCGGCCATGCCCGCGAGCCTATGACCGCCAGCTTCGGCCTGCGCCGCTCGGGCTGCGACGTTCGGCCTGCGAGGATCGGGCGCATGCGCATCACGGTCTTGGCGGGTGGGATCGGCGCCGCGCGGTTCCTCCGCGGACTTCGGGCCGCTGTCCCCGATGCCGACGTCACGGTGATCGGCAACACCGGTGACGACATCACCTTGCACGGCCTGCGGATCTGCCCGGACCTCGACACCGTCATGTACACCCTCGGCGGAGGAATCCACGAAGGGCAGGGCTGGGGGCGCGAGGGGGAAACGTTCGCTGTCCAGGAGGAGCTCGCCGCCTACGGTGCCGGCCCGGACTGGATGCACCTGGGCGACCGCGACATCGCCACCCACCTGATCCGCACCCGGATGCTCGACGCCGGCTACCCGCTCTCCGCGGTGACCGCCGCCCTCTGCGAGCGGTGGAAGCCGGGCGTCGAGCTGGTGCCCATGAGCGATGACCGCGTCGAGACCCACGTCGTACTCGAAGGCCGTGCCGTGCACTTCCAGGAGTGGTGGCTCGCGATGCGGGCTGCGGAGCCGGCGCAGGGCTTCGTCAGCATCGGCGCCGACACGGCCAGGCCCGCGCCCGGTGTGCTCGACGCCATCGCCGGGGCCGACGTGGTGCTACTGCCACCGTCCAACCCCGTCGTGTCCATCGGCGCGATCCTCGCTGTGCCTGGCATTCGCGATGCCGTTGCGAGGACCCCGGCGCCGGTTGTCGGCCTCTCCCCCATCGTCGGGGGTGCCCCCGTGCGGGGCATGGCCGATGCGTGCCTGACCGCGATCGGTGTCGAGACTTCGGCGGCCGGCGTGGGTCGGCATTACGGCGCCCGGGCCGAGGGTGGCCTGCTGGACGGCTGGCTCGTCGACACCGCCGACGCGGGCACGGAGGTCCCGGGTCTTCCCGTGCTCGACGTGCCGCTGCTCATGACCTCTGTGCAGCTCACCGCCGCGATGGCGACGGCGGCGCTCGACCTCGCCGCGCGGGTCCGGTGAGGATCGAGGCATTCGGAGTCGAAGGACTTCCGGAGATCGAGTACGGCGACTCGCTGGCGGCGTTGATCGCCGACCGGGCCGACCTGCGCGCGGGCGACGTCGTCGTCGTGACGTCGAAGGCGGTGTCCAAGGCCGAGGGCCGCGTGATCGCGGCAGCGGATCGCGAGGACGCGATCACCGCCGAGACGGTGCGGGTGGTCGCGCAGCGGGGTGCCACCCGGATCGTGGAGACCCGTCACGGGCTGGTGCTCGCCGCAGCCGGCGTCGACGCGAGCAACACCCCGGAGGGCACGGTGGCGCTGCTGCCGCTCGACCCGGACGCGAGCGCACGAGCGCTCCGCGCGCAGCTCCCGGCCGGAGTCGGCGTCGTCATCACAGACACCGCCGGGCGCCCATGGCGGGAAGGCCAGGTCGACATCGCGATCGGCAGTGCCGGCGTGCGTTCCCTGCTGGACCTGCGAGGTGGGGTGGACTCCTCAGGTCGCGTGCTCGACGCCACAGTCACCGCGGTGGCTGACGAGGTCGCCGCACTCGCGGACCTGGTGAAGGGCAAGCTCGCCGGCGTTCCTGTTGCTGTGGTGCGCGGACTCGACGCTCTCGTCACTGTCGAGGACGGTCCCGGTGCCCGTTCGTTGGTGCGACCGGCGGCCGACGACATGTTCCGCTTCGGGTCGCGAGAGGTCCTGGGATCGCGGCGAACCGTGCGTGAGTTCGCCGACCTTCCAGTCCCGAGATCCCTTGTGCTGCAGGCGATCTCGGCCGCGATCACGGCTCCTGCGCCGCACCACAGTGTGCCGTGGCGGTTCGTGCTGGTGGAGTCCGAGGCACGCCGTACTCGCCTCCTCGACGTCATGCGCGAGGCCTGGGAACGCGACCTGCGAGCGGATGGCTTCACCGACGAGCAGGTCGGCAGACGACTGCGTCGAGGGGACGTGCTGCGGCGCGCGCCCTACCTGGTGGTTCCCTGCCTCGTGGCAGAGGCCGCCCACGACTACGCCGACGAGCGCCGGCAGAGCGCGGAGCGGGCGATGTTCCTCGTCGCGATGGGTGCGGGCGTGGAGAACTTCCTGGTAGCCCTCGCAGTCGAGGGACTGGGCTCGGCCTGGGTGTCGAGCACGCTGTTCTGCCAGGACGCGGTGCGCGCGGAGCTCGGTCTGCTCGCTGGGTGGGACCCGATGGGCGCGGTCGCGGTGGGCTACCCAGCAGGGAGCCCGCCTCCGCGGCCGGAGCGAGCAGCAGCCGACGTCACGGTGGTGCTGACCGACGAGCTATGAGTCGACAGTCTCCCCGTCGGCGTTGGCCGCGGTGTTGGGCAGGTCTGCTCCGCGGCGGGTGAGCGTCCAACCGGCCTCGGTCAGACGGGAGCGGAGCACGAGCTCAGCCAGGCGCTTGGCATCGGCAGCCTCGAGGACTGCCTTCTCGTCGGTGTCGCCGGCCGCGCTGGCCAGCGAGTCAACCGAGCGCAGATAGGCACGGAAGGCGCCTTGCAGGCGTTCGTCATCGAACTCGGACACAGCTCGAATCCTGTCAGATCGGATGGGAGAACCCGGTCACGCAGCGCCGTTCTCGCGCCACGCTTCGCTAACCACGCTGTGAGCATCGGGACGAATCAGATCGACCTGTAGTCACGCGGAGCGAAACGGGGCGCTCGGCGCTCCGGCCGCGGCCCGGCCAGCTCGAGGAGCCTGACCACGCGGTAGCGGTGCGGCCGGAACGGCTCCAGCAGCTCCAGCATCCGGGCGTCGTCGGCTCCGCGCTCGCCGGCCAGGGCGAAGCCGACCAGCTTGGGCAGGTTGTAGTCACCGACGCTGACCGCGTCGGCGTCGCCCAGGGCGCGCTGCGCGACCTCCGCACTGGTCCACGGGCCGACCCCCGGCACCAGCTGCAGCCGGCGATGCGCTTCGGGGAGCGGGAGTTCGACGCACTCCTCCAGCCGACCCGCGACCCGGCTGACCCGCACCGCCGTCGCCGAGCGCTGCGGGCCCACCCCGGCTCGGTGCCAGTCCCACGACGGGATCATCGTGAGCCGGCTCGGCGACGGCACGACCCGCATCCCGCTGGGCGCCGGACCTGGCGCCGGGGTGCCGAAGCGCCAGAGCAGCTCGCGCCAGGACCGATGCGCCTCAGTGCCGGTGACCTTCTGCTCGAGCACGGCGGGGAGCAGCGCCTCGAGCACCCGGCTCGTGCGCCCGACGCGCAGGCCGCCGTGTCGGCGATGCACCTGGCGTAACGGCGGCGTGAGGACCTCGTCGTAGCCGCTGTCGTCGTCGCGGGCGCCGAGCAGGTCCGGCACGCCGCCGACTGCCCAGTCCGCCCCCGGGCCCCATGCCTCGGCGCGCACCTCACCGCTCGGGGCGTGCGTCGTGATCCGCAGGGTGGCGCCACCTGTGGGGGCGAGCGTGGTCCTCCAGATTGCGCCGTCGGCGGCGACGCGATGCGTCGGGTCGCCGTGGCCGCGGCGCAACGGTGACAGGGTCCCGCTGACGTCCAGTGCACGTCCCGGGCGCCAGACGATGGCGGCGGTCGGCGTGGTCACAGGGACAGTGTGAAGCCCTCTGCCTAGACTCCCGGCCCGTGGCCAAGAACAAGCGGATCGAGAAGCAGACCCGGCGCGCCGAGGCCGAGCGGCTCAGGGCCGAGGCGAGGCGCGCGGAGCGACGGCGCAACTTCCTCGCCTACGGCTCGGCCGCGCTCATCGCCGTGATCATCCTCGGGCTGGCGATCATCCCGCCGCTCTGGAAGTCCGCACACGACCCGGCCAAGAAGCCGATCGCCTCCTTCGGTGTGAAGGCCTCCGCGGCCGGCTGCACCGACGTGAAGGTCACCGACACCCGCCGTGACCACGTGACCAAGCCGGTCACGGACTACAAGAACATCCCCCCGGCATCCGGCCCGCACTTCCAGAACGAGACCTCCCCCGACACCAGCACCACGCGCTACTTCCCGCCGGACTACAAGACGGTGGTCGAGACCTACGTGCACAACCTCGAGCACGGATACCTCGTGGTCTGGTACGCGCCCGACCTGAGCAAGGCCGACCTCAAGAACCTCAAGTACATCGCGGCGCGCGCCGCCAAGGACCGCACGGCGAACAAGGTCAAGGTCGTGCCGTGGCCGAAGGACCGCGGCACCTTCCCAGCCGGCAAGAAGATCGCCATCACGGCCTGGGGCTCCGAGCAGACCTGCGACAGCGTCAGCGGTCAGGCGGTCGGCAACTTCTCCAAGGCTCACCCGGTCAAGGACGCGCCTGAGCCCACCTCACCCTGACGCCCTTCGAGGTCAGGCGTGCCCGGGATGTGACTGGGCGACGAGCGCCTGCAGCTCCTTGACGCGCTGCGCGTCCTCGGCGCGGCACACCAGGGTGGCTTGCGCGGTGTGCACCACCACCAGTCCCTCGACGCCGAGCAGGGTGACGAGATGCGCCGGGTCGTCGGACGCGACGACGCAGTCATGGGCGTCGAGTACGACGACCTCCCCGACGAGCGCGTTGCCGTCGCCGTCACGTCCCGCGGCGTCGCCGAACGCGGTCCACGAACCCACGTCGGTCCAGGAGGCCAGCAGCGGGACGGCCGCGACGGTGAAGCCGGAGCCCGCCTCGGCGGCGGGCTCCATGACGCCGCGGTCGACGGACAGCTTGGGCAGCGCGGCCCAGGCCGCCTCGTCGAGGTCGCCGGGTGACGCGGACGCCGTCGCCGCGTGCGCCGGTGCGAAGGCCTCGGCAGCCGCAAGCAGATCCGCCGCGCGCCAGGTGAACATGCCCGAGTTCCACAAGAAGCGATCGGGACCCGACGCCAGCATCTGCTCGGCGTCCTCGAGCGCCGGCTTCTCCCGGAAGCTGGCCACCCGGCGACCGCCCTGCACCGGGTCAGCGAGCTCGAGCCAGCCGTAGCCGGTAGCGGCGTGGTCGGGCACCACTCCGTAGGTGACCAGGGTGCGCGGGTCGGCCTCGGCGAGGGCGAAGCCCAGCTCGACCGCGGAGACGAGCTGCTCCTGCGGCCTGATGACGTGGTCCGCGGTGAGGACAGCGACGACGGCCTCAGGATCGACCTCGCTGACGGCGCGCATCGCGAGGCAGAGCGCGGCGAGGGTGTCGCGCCCACTGGGCTCGACCACGGTCCGCTGCGGCGCGACGCGGCTGACCGTCCCGCCTGCCGCGGTGACGAGCTCAGCGCTCGCCGCCAGCCACACCTGGTCGCCGGCGAGGGCCGCGGCGCGCTGGAGGGCCAGGTCGAGCAGCGAGGTGTCCTGCAGGAGCGGGAGCAGCTGCTTGGGACGACCCGCTCTGGACCACGGCCACAGCCGGGTGCCCTGCCCTCCCGCGAGGACGACGGCGTGCCGCACGCTCAGCCGCTGACAGCCCGGGCGTACGCGGCGAGGTGCGCCTCTGCGCTGGCCTCCCAGGTGAACTCCGCGGCCCGGGTCGCTCCGGCCTCGGCGAGCTGGGCACGGCGCGCGGGGTCGGCGATGAGCGCCCGCAGTGCCGAGGCGATGGCCGTTGCGTCAGGCTCGGTGTAGGCGACCGCGTCGCCACCGACCTCGGGCAGCGAGAGCCGCGGAGTGGTCAGGACCGGCGCGCCGCAGGCCATCGCCTCCAGCACCGGCAGGCCGAAGCCCTCCCCGTGTGACGGGTAGGCGACGACGAGCGCGCCGCCGAGGTAGCCGGGCAGGTCGGCCGGGCGCAGGTAGCCGGGCCGCAGCACGCGCAGGTGAGACGGCACCGACGCCACCGCTGCGTCCACCTCGTCGTCCCATCCGCTGCCGCCGGCAAGGACAAGCGCGGGCGGGTTGTCTGTGTCGTGCACGGCCTGTGCCCAGGCGCGGACCAAGGCTGGGACGTTCTTGCGTGGCTCGAGCAGTCCGAGGAAGGCGACGTACTCGATCCCGCGCAGTCCGAGGCGCGCCCGGACCCGCTCGCGCTCGTCCTCGCTCGGCCGGTGGAAGGTCGCCTGGTCGACGCCGTGGTAGGCCACGTCGACCCGGGTGGGGTCGGCGTCGAGGACTCGCACGACCTCGTCACGGGTCGCCTTGCTCGGCACGATCACCCTGGTCGCCCGGCGCAGCGCGGTGCGCGTCGCGGAGCGGTAGAAGGTGCCCTTCACGGCGGTGTGCATCTCGGGCTCGGTGAAGAACGTGCAGTCGTGGACGGTGACGACGACGGGGCGGCCACCGCGCAGCGGCATCGTGTAGTAGGGCGAGTGGATGACCTCGGCGGCGACTTGCTGGGCGATCAGCGGGAGGCCGGTCTGCTCCCAGGCGAGCCGCGCCGGGCGGTGCGCCACCGCGGCCGGGGCGGGGAGGACTCGCGAGCCGGGAGCGATGCGGCCGTAGCGCTCGGCATCGGAGCGCTGACAGACGACGGCGAGCTCCGAGCCGGCGCGGTCGAGGGCACCGATGAGCCCGTCCACGTAGCGGCCCACGCCGCCGCGGTCGGCGGGCACGGCGGTCGCGTCAACGAGCACCCGCGGCGCCACGCTCCTCGCCTCCCTCACACATGCGTCCACTCGCCCCCGAATCCCGAGGGGAGCAGCTTCGAGGCCAGCCTACGCCGCTTGGATCCGCGCGCTCGGCAGGACCGAGCTATCGCGCGAGCCCACCGCGCGTCGGGCGCCGGTGCGTCGGCTCAGACGACGTGCGTGGTGATGGTGGGCGAGCGGGTGCCTGCTGACGCAGCCGCATAGCTGTAGTCGACGTCCAACCGCTTGGCGGAGGCCCAGTAGCCGCTCGACGTCGAGGCGACCGCAACGGTGCGCGCGGTGCACGTCGCGGCGTTGAGTCGGCGCCAGCACACGGTGACATCGGAGCCCGGTGCCGCCCAGCCGTGCGGTGAGACCGTCGAGCCCTTCGTCACCTGGGCCGGCCCGGTGATCGTGGTGCCGCTCACCGTGGTCGTGCGCGTGGGGGACTTCTGCGACCCGACCACGGCGTAGTAGCTCACGTCGACGGTCGGCGTCCAGGTGGTCGACCAGTGCCCGTCGGATCCGGGAGCGACCGAGCGCTTGGTCCAGCTCGTCGCGCCCTGGGTGCGCAGCATCAGGGCGACGGAGGTGGTGCCGGCGGCGGAGGTGCCGGTGATGGTGATCTGGGAAGCGCGGGCGGCGGTGGCGGGCCCGGTGACCGTCGGAGCGGGCGGGGGTGTCGCCGTAGCTGTCGGGGTCGGCGTCGGGCTCGTCGTGGTGGTCGGCTTGAACCAGTTGGACTTCAGCCCGACGGCCGACTTCAGCGCCGAGCCGCTCACCGTGACCGACGTCGCGGCGCCGGCCGAGTTGACGCCTTCCAGGACCGCCGTCTGCACCCGCCCGCCCCAGTCGCCGTGGCCGTCGCGCGCGGTGATGCGCAGCCGCGTGAGCCGGCCGACGCTGGTGTAGGCGCGCTCGAGCGAGCTGACGCTGACGTCCGCGGTCCACGAGTGGACGCTCGACGCGGCCAGGCCGTCATACGGGTCCTGCTGCGCGATGAGGTACTTCTGCACATCCGCGTCGGCGCTGTCCGTCGCGGTGGACCAGCCACCGTTGGAGGACGAGAACTGGGCGAAGATCGGCTGCGCCGAGTAAGTGCGGATCAGCGGGCCCGAGTACGCCGAGCAGGGGTCGGGCGTCGCGCTCGGGTCGCTCGGCTTCGGGTAGTAGGTGGCGTAGCAGCGCACGGCCTTCGTCGTGGAAGCCGGCTCGAGCGCGGTGCGCGTGATCGTCCCGTCGGAGCTCCGCTTCGCCTGCGCCGCACCCATGTAGACCTGGCACCAGGTCGTGTCGCAGATGTCCCAGACCTGGGTGCTGGCCACGTGGGCGCGGGAGTACGCCGAGTAGCTGCGGGCCGCGATGGCCTGCGCGAAAAGTGCGTGCAGGGGCCATGACGGCGGCGACTCGCGCGGCACCACACCGAGCAGGTAGCTCTCCATGCCCAGCATGTTCACCACCCGCACCGTGGTGGTCGTGGAACGCACCACCCTGATGCTGCCGCGGTACTCGCGCCAGACCACACCTGTGGTGGCGCTGTAGTGAACCTTGACGAACGGCAGGGCTGCGCCGGTCGCGGACGAGAGGTCGACCGGGCCCTTGTAGACGGTGCTCGCCGACGGGTAGGCGGACCAGGTCGTGCCGATGCGCCCTTCGAGCCGGTAGCCGGCCGAGTCGACCTTCACCCGCCACCTGTCCCGGTCGGTGGGCAGCTTGAGCGGGGTGAAGCCGGTGACTCCGCGGTCGACGAACACGAGGCCGTTCGTCGCGGACAGCTCGGCCGCGGGCCAGACCGGGTGAGTGCTGCTGGCCGACCCGCAGGCTGCGAAACCGGGCTGGCAGTCGAGGAGGACTCTGATCGCGCGGTCGGAGAGCACGGCCTGCGCGGTGTTGGGGTAGTAGAAGGCGGCGATCTGCGCACCGGTCAGGCCCTTGGCGGAGGCGGCTCCGTCCGCGCCCCACTGGCTCAGCCCATGACCATGTCCCCACCCGTGGCCGGCGAGCCGGAACACCCCGCCGCTCGGCCGGGCGTACACCTCGCTCGTCGCTGTCGCCGAAGCGCTGCCCGCGGCGAGCGGAACGGCGAGCGCCCCCATGACGGCGACCACCGTGCCGAGCACGAGGCGGCGCACGACACGGGACATCAGGCGGGCTCCCCTCGAGGGTTTCACGGGCGCGGTGGCGACGGCGCCTCTCATCTTCGCTCTCGGCACCAATCGCCCCAACCTTGACGACACGCCACGCTACTGCGCAGCAGTCACACGCGTCACGGATCGAAGGCCATTGGACACGGCGTAGCTGGCGATCCAGCGCTGGAAGGGCCAGCTCACCGCCCAGCCTCCGGTGGCGGTGGCGACGGCGGAGCGCCGCGCCCTGCCGGCGCTCTCCGAGGCGTAGCGCACGTAGACCACCACGGTGGCGCCGGGGCGTGCCGTCCCCCGGAACGTGATCGTCGAGCCGAGCTTGGCGCTCGCCGGCACGGTGAGCGTGGGGCCGACCTTGGTGAGCGCGGCTACCGCGGCGCCGTCGGCGGAGACCCCGCGGACCCTGGTGTCGTCACGCAGCGAGTACGTCGCACGCCACAGCCCGGCCCCATCGGACTTGACGGTGGCGATGGCCGTCCATGCCGTGGCGGTGCGCTTCTTGACCTCGACCCTGACGAACGTGGACGGTCGCGAGACGCCCGTCACGTGCACCAGCGCTCCGACGGTCGAAGACGCCGGTGCCGTCACCGTGACCGGGACGACCGGCAGCACCTTCACCGGCGAGTAGACGCTGCCTGACACCGCCCGCAGCGACGCGGCTCCCAGTGCCGTCGCGGTGTAGGTGGTGGTCCAGCTGCCGCTGCTGCTCGCCGTCAGCGCAGCGAGGTTCTGGAAGGCACCGGAACCGGGCTGCTGGATGGCGAGTACGACGGCACTTCCCGGCCGCGCAGTGCCGACGGCGCGGCCGACGCGGCCGACGACGCTGCGCGTCGGCAGCGCGAGGGTCGGAGCGACGCGGGTGACACCTTGGTCGCTCGTCAGTCCACCGGCGGTCGCCGTCCAGGTCGTGGTGGAGTCGATGACGAAGGGCGAGGACCAGCGGCCGGCGCTGCTCGCGGTGGTGGTGACAGTCGTGGTGATTGCGCCGACGGTGCGCGACACCGTCACGGCGGCTCCGGGGCGGGCCGTTCCCGTCAGCGGGACCGAGCTGTTCCACGGGGCGCTCGCGGGCGCGCTGGCGCTCGGCCGCACCCGGGCGGCCTGTGTCTCGGTCGACGCGCGACCGTGGGAGACCGCCCGCACGTCGAAGTCGTCGGACAGCGGCGCGGCACCGGTCCAGTTGCCCGTGGTGTCGGCGGCCGCCGTTGCCACCGAAGTCCAGCCGGTCGCGCCGGCGGGCCGCACCTGCAGGCTGACCAGGCCACCCGGGGCTGCCGTGCCCGTCAGCGGGATCGCGCTGCCTAGCGCGCCGATGTAGGTCGAGCCGGTCATCAGGGTGGGCCGGACCCACACCGTTGTCGTCGGTGTCGTCACGCCATCAGCGACGGCGGCGAGTGACCAGTCACCGTTCATCGGCAGCAGCGCGGTCCAGGCCCCCGCTGTGTCGGCTACGGCGTTGCGACTCGTGGTCCAGCTCGCGCTGGCGGGGCGCTTGGCCTTCAGCGTCACCGCCGATCCGGGACGCGCGGTGCCGATCACGGTGAGCGTGTCCCCCAGCAGCACGTCGGCCGGCACGGTGAAGACCGGTGCGACCGCCACCCTGCGGACGGCCGAGGGGTAGCCGCTCGACGTGGCTCGCACCGTGTAGTCGTCGTCGAGCACGAAGCTGGTCGAGAAGGCTCCCTTGGCGTCAGCGCGCGTCGTAGCACCGGGCTGCCAGGTCGTCGTACCCGCCTTCATCGTCTCGAGCGTGACCTGGCTGCTCGGTGGTGCCGAGCCCGTGACCGGGACGGTGCTCCCCCATCCGGCGAGCGCGGGCGCGGTGATGGTCACCGGCGACGTGATGGTCACCGTCGTCGACCAGGTGCGCGCGGTCTTGCCGTCGGCGGAGGTCCCGTCGAGACGCAGCGAGTAGCGACCGGGCGGCGCCTTGACCGCCTGGCTGTCGAGACCGTTCCATGCGGCGCTGACCTTCACCGTGGGCGAGGCGGTGCCCGTCAGCTTGCGGATCAGCAGACCGGTGGTGGCCTCGGTAACCGTGAGCGTCCAGCTCACCGGGTTCACCGCGCCGGCAGAGACGGTGAAGTTGCCCGGGTCGAGCAACCCGCGGCTCGTCGGCGACACCGAGGGCGTCACGAACGAGGGGCCCATCAGCGCCTTGATGCCGGACCTGATCGTCGCCAGCTTGGAGTAGACGTAGCTGCCCGGGCAGGTAGTGTAGCCGGCGTCACGGTGTCCCGAGACGACGTTGAAGGTGTGCGCCGTGCCCGCGGAGTAGCGCGCGGTCCCACCTCCGGCGGAGACCAGCGTTCCGCTGCCGACGGGGTTGAGGTAGGACAGCCCGAACTTCCAGGCGAACAGCTTCTGCAGCGCACCGAGCATCGCGCTCGATGGCTGCGCCGTCGCGTAGTTGCCCATCAGCGAGGCGGCGAAGGAGTGGCTGTTGAAGCCGCCCGTGTGCGCCCCGACGACGGCCTTGTCGATGCCGCCGGCCCGGCCCTCGAAGACCGTCCCGTACTTGTCGATGAGGAAGTTGTAGCCGATGTCCGACCAGCCCCTGCTCTTCGTGTGATACGCGTAGACCGACCGCACGATGGACGCGCTCTGCGCCGCCGTGTAGCTGTTCGTGGTGTCGGTGTGGTGCACGAACCCGACCTTGATCGGCGCTGCGTAGTCAGGGGTTCCGCTGCGCAGCGACTCGTCCGCCCCCCACCCCGCACGGCTCACGATCGTGGGCTGGCTGACCGCCGCGCTCGCACTGGACGCGGGCGCGGTGCCGTGGCCGGCGGTGGCGTCGGCGGCCGACGCACCCGGGTCGATGAGGTCGACTCGCAGGGCGCGCGGAGCGCGTGCCCCGTCGACCCGCACCTGCACCCCGTCGGACGGGCCGACCCAGTAGGGCGCCGTACCCGCTCGCTCTCCTTCGCTCAGCGCGTCCTTGGAGCCCGGGTCGGCCTCGACATCGTCAAGACCCTCGAGGTCGTGCCAACCGGTCCACTGCCCGCCGGTGCGGGTGCGGACCTGGATGTCGACGGGCGTCTTCGCGTCCCTGCCGTCCCAGGTGATGCCGACCAGCGAGAAGGGGGTGGTGGCCTGCTCGCCGGTCAGCACGAGTGGTGCCTTGGCCGAAGCTGAGGCGCCGAGGCGCGCCCAGGCGGAGCGGTCGACGCCCGCGAGGGAGAGCCGGTGCAGCTGCGGTGCCACCGGACGGGCGTGGGGCGCGTGGGGGCGGGTCAGCGTGGGGGCGACGACGAGCAAGGGGGTCAGCAGGACGGAGAAGGTCAGGCCGAGCAGGGAGGTCGGGGCAAGGCGAGGCACACGGGACACTCTGAGCCATTCGGCCGATTCAGTCTTGGTCTTGATGATGCTGGTGAGACTCACCTCATGCATGTCTGGCGGCCAGGCAACC
>JAVEEJ010000186.1 GCA_030840515.1 Frankiaceae bacterium
CCCTCGACGACCAGCGGCTCACTCGGCGCGCGCAGGTCGCGCTCGCAGTAGGGCGCGTGCTCGAGGAACTGGCCGTACTTGCTGAGGTATCGCTTCGGCGGTCGGATGTGCCCGCGGGCTTCGAAGACCATCGCGCGGACCTCGCCGTCGGGAACCCAGCGGTGTGTCGTGGATGTCGGGATGGTGACGTAGTCGCCGGTGCGGACGTCGAGTGCGCCGTACACGCTCTCCAGTCGCGCGCTTCCCGCTTCGATGTAGACGAGCTCGTCGCCGATGGCGTTGCGGTAGAGCGGTGACGGCGCGTCGGCGACGACGTAGGACATCCGCACGTCGTCGTTGCCGAGCAACAGCTGGCGGGCCGTGACCAGGTCCCCTTTCTGGTCCAACGCGTGGGTCCGGAAGTGGCGCGGCAGGAGCGGTGCGTTGGCGTGCAGCCGGTGCGAGAGATCCTCGATGACCTCCGCGGCCGTGATAGCCGTCGGGAGGTGGCGGTGGTAGAGCAGCGCCTGGTCGGAGGAGAAGCCCTCCTCGCCCATCAGCTCCTCGGCGTAGAGCGCGCCGTCTGGAGCGTGGAACCGGGTGTGCCGCTTCCGCGGGATCTCGCCGACCTGCCGGTAGAACGCCATGGGTTGCTTCCTTGTGCTGTCCGTTATTCGGACGCTAATGTCCGATAGGGAGAGAGTACGACGACACTGGGTCGCGCGGAAGAGTGGGAGCAGTCGATGGAGTGCTGGGTCGAGGGCACAGACGGATCCGGGTACGGCGTCGACCATCTGCCCTACGGGGTTTTCGCGCCGGAGGGCCAGGACTTCCGCGTCGGGGTGCGGATCGGCTCGTCGGTGTTGGATCTCGTACCCGTGCTCGACGACCCGATGTTCTCCCTACCCTCGCTCGACCCGTTCCTCGCCCACGGCCCGAGTCGATGGGCCGAGGTGCGGTCGCGGTTGCAGGAGCTGCTCAGTGACAGCACGCACTCGATGGCGGTGGCGCCGCACCTGCACGCGCTGGACGCGGTGTCGCTGAAGCTCGCCTGGACGGTCGGCGACTACGTGGACTTCTACTCCTCCCGCGAGCACGCGGAGAACCTCGGTCGGATGTTCCGCCCCGACTCCGATCCGCTCACACCCAACTGGCTGCACCTGCCGATCGGCTACCACGGGCGCGGCGGCACCGTGGTGGTGAGCGGGACCGAGATCCGCAGGCCGTCCGGTCAACGGAAGCCGCCGTCGGAGGCGCTGCCCACCTACGGCCCCTCGCAACGGCTCGACATCGAGGCAGAGGTCGGCTTCGTGGTGGGCGTCCCGTCCTCGCTGGGCACCCCCGTGCCGGTCGACGAGGCGATGGGTCACGTGTTCGGCGTCGTACTCGTCAACGACTGGTCGGCACGCGACATCCAGGCCTGGGAGTACGTGCCGCTCGGGCCTTTCCTCGGGAAGTCGTTCGCCACCTCGGTGTCCGCGTGGGTGACGCCGCTCGCAGCACTGGATGACGCGCGCGTTCCTGCGCCCGCGCAGGATCCGAGCCCACTCGACTACCTGCGAGAGTCCGATCGTCGTGGACTTGACCTCGCGCTCTCGGTCTCGCTCAACGGCCAGGTGATCTCGCGACCGCCGTTCGCCGGCATGTACTGGACGCCCGCGCAGCAGCTCGCGCACCTGACCGCCAACGGAGCCTCCATTCGCTGCGGTGACCTGTTCGCGAGCGGCACGGTGAGCGGGCCCACGCGTGAGGAGCGTGGGTCGCTGATCGAGCTGTCGTGGAACGGGACCGAGCCCCTCACGTTGGCCGACGGCTCGACGCGAGCCTTCTTGGAGGACGGCGACGAGGTGGTGCTGTCGGCGCAGGCCGGCTCGGTCTCCCTCGGTGAGGTCAGAGGGCGGATCGTGGCCTGACGTGGAGACGTCCCAGACCCTTGATCGGGGGTT
The DNA here is from genome assembly GCA_030840515.1 of Frankiaceae bacterium. Classification (GTDB taxonomy): domain Bacteria; phylum Actinomycetota; class Actinomycetes; order JAVEEJ01; family JAVEEJ01; genus JAVEEJ01. The sequence continues at coordinate 1,926 of JAVEEJ010000186.1, forward strand.
GCGCGCACTGAACTTGCTGGTTGACGCCGCGGGACCGTTGTCGATGACCGAGCTGGCTGCCGCGCTCGACGTCTCGCGGCCGGTCGCCTATCGGCTGGTGGCCACCTTGGAAGCGCACCACCTCGCGCGGCGTGTAGCCGGCGGCGTCGAGCTCGGCGTCGGAGCGCTGCACCTGGCGGAGGGTGTACTGCCCCTGTTGCGCCGGGCTGCGCTGCCGGCCTTGCGGTCACTCGCGGACGAGGTGGGAGCGACGTCGCACCTGACGGTCGCCGAAGGGGACGAGGCGCTCGCTGTGGCGGTCGTCGAGCCGCGCTTCACGGACGTGCACGTGGCCTATCGGGTGGGGTACCGCCACCCGCTCGACCGCGGTGCCGCAGGCGAGGCGATCCTGCGAGGAGCCGGTTGGGTCGCAACCAAGGGAAAGCTGCAGCCAGGGGCTTTCGGCGTGGCAGCACCAGTGCTCGGCGTGCCGGGGCTTCGCGCATCAGTCGGTGTGGTGAGTCTCGACGCGCTGGACCAGACCATCGTCGGCCCGCGCGTCGAGGCTACGGCCGCGGAGTTGGCGCAACGGCTGAGCTGACACACCGTTCGAGGTGCGCCGATCAATGAGGCTGCGCCCACACGAACCACGCTGAGGCGCTGTGACTGACCCAGTAGCGGCCCTGACTCAGACTTTCGCTGTCCCGCATATCCGTTCGCCTCGTGTAGACCACGAAAGTGCGAGCGGCCACGTCGTCACCGCAGGCCGCTGCCACGGCCGGGCCGGTTTCGGTGTCTGATGCGGCCACCATCACGCGGTCCGGCTTCAACACCTCCGGTGTCAGGCGAGGATCGGCGGCCCGTTCCCTTTCGTAAACCGCCGCGTAGGCCCTCGGGGAGTCCACACCCGTCGCGATGTCGGCTGTTGTCGGGCAGTAGCCGCCGCCATCCGCTGACGTTGGATCGGGGGAGTTGATGGACGTTGGCGTCGTCGTCATCAAGCTCTGGGCAGTTGTCCCCTCGCCAGCCCCACAACCCGCCAGCAGCACCAGGCCGATGGCTACACCTGCGGGCCCACACCTCAGCACGGGAGCATTGCAACACGGCAAGTCCGCACCACCAACGTCTCGACTCGACGTTGGATCAGACGCGCTCCACGAGCAGGCTCAGTCCCTGGCCTACGCCGACGCACAGGGAGGCCAGCCCGCGCTGGCCGCCATTCCTTTCCAAGCGCCCCAGCAAGGTGACCACCAGGCGCGCTCCGCTGCACCCCAGCGGGTGGCCCAACGCGATCGCGCCGCCGTCGGCGTTCACAAGCTCCGGATCGAGCCCGAGGCGCGTGATGCAGGCCAGCACCTGGGGCGCGAAGGCCTCGTTGATCTCGACCGCGTCGAGGTCGGCGCGCCCCCACCCCGCTCGTCCCAGTGCCTTCTGCGTCGCGGGTACGGGGCCGAGTCCCATGTGCTGCGGAGCCACTCCTGCCGAGGCGGAGGCCACGACGCGCGCCCGTGGGGTCAGCCGGTAGCGGCTGAGCGCGGTCTCGCTCACCACGAGCAGCGCCGCCGCTCCGTCGGAGAGAGGCGAGGCAGAACCGGCGGTGATGATCCCTGCGTCCTTGCGGAAGACGGGTTTGAGACCCGACAGCCGTTCGAGCGAGGCGTCAGGCCGTGGGCCCTCGTCAACACGTACTTCACCGACGGCCACGATCTCGTCGTCGAAGTGGCCGTTCTTCTGCGCCGCGACAGCTCGCTCATGCGACCGGAGCGACCACTCATCAGAGGCCTCACGGCTGATGCCGTCGAGCTCCGCGACCCGTTCAGCCGTCTCGCCCAGGGTCACCGTCGTCTCCGCGGCATGGCGCGGGTTCGTGAATCGCCATCCGAGTGCGGTGTCGTGCACCTCACCGGGCTTGGCCCACGGCGTGCCAGGCTTCGCCATCACCCACGGCGCGCGGGTCATCGACTCGACGCCGCCCGCCACCACCACATCGGCTTCACCAGCCGCCACTGACTGCGCCGCAGACGCGACCGCTTGCAGCCCCGAGGCGCAGAGCCGGTTCACCGTGTAACCGGGCACCGTCTCGGTCAGGCCGGCCAGCAGCACCGCCATGCGTGCGACGTTGCGGTTGTCCTCGCCCGCCTGGTTCGCCGCACCGAGCACCACCTCGTCGACGTACTCGCCGTCCATGCCGGCTCTGCTCAGCGCCTCGGCGACCACCAGGGCTGCGAGGTCGTCGGGACGCACGGCAGACAGCGCCCCGCCGTACTTGCCCATCGGGGTCCGCACCCCGCCCACCAGGTAAGCCGTCGTCATGACTGCAGGCTAATGCGGGTTCCGGGGGTGCGACCGCCCAGCCAGTGACGACTGCCCCGCTGAGCGGGGCAAGCCGCCGACAGTGACACTGCCCCGCTGAGCGGGGCAGTCGTCAGTCAGCAGGGAGCGAGTCGGCGAGGGCAGCCACGATCCGCCAGTCCCCCACACCTCACGGCGGCAGGGCCGCGATGCTCACCAGGGTTGGCGGGAACACCAGTCGCCCCGAGCCGCTGGCCTTGGGGTCCGGGAAGGCGATGGCCGCGATGACCAGCCGGAGGTGATGCGAGGTGCCGTGCAAGGTGCACGGCGTGTGGGCCTCGCCCCAGGCCTTCCGCTGCGCCGCCCAGTGCGCCATCCCGCACCAGGCGGCGTCCGTCGTGCGGTAGCCGGCGCCCAGCCCCTGCACGGTTGCGTTGACCGCCTCGGTTGGCAGGGCAGTGGTGGTCCAGCACTGCATGTGCGGATCGATCTGGCACGGTCCCGCCGGCGAGGCAGGAGTGAAGCCGCTGGGCACGACGAACGACGACTGCAGGGCTCGGTAGTTCGTGTCCGACGACGGTCGGGTCTGCCCGCAGGCGGCGATGAGCACCGGAAGCAGGAACAGTGCGCCGCGAATCCTCACAGTGCTCGTTCGACGCCGGCTGAGGGCACCTTGAGATGACGGCGGGACCAGAACTCGGTCAGGGAGCGAGTACGACGACGAGCGCGGTCGCGATCGCCGCGAGTCCCTCACCGCGACCGGTCAGCCCCAGCCCGTCGGTCGTGGTGGCCGACACGTACACCGGCGCCCCGCCGAGGCCCGCCGACATCGCTTGCTCCATCTCCCCGCGTCGCATCCCGATCTTGGGACGCTCCCCGATGACCACGACGGAGACGTTGCCGATGGCATACCCCGCCGCGTGCACCAGGGCCAGCGTCGCGGCAAGCAGAGCAGCGCCGGGGGCATCCGCCCACTGCGGCTCAGCGGTGCCGAACTGCGCACCGAGGTCGCCCAACGCGCACGCCGACAGCAAGGCGTCGCACACGGCATGCGCCGCGACGTCGCCATCGGAGTGCCCGACGCACCCGCGCTCGTCGGGCCATCGCACGCAGCCGAGCCACAGCTCACGATCCGCGGCGAGCGGGTGAACGTCGACGCCGGTCCCCACGCGGGGAAGCTCAGATGGCACGTCCACCCCTTCGCCGTGCAAGGAGGGCCTCGGCAACAATGAGGTCGATGGGTCGGGTCACCTTGAAGGCCTCAGGTGAGCCGGGTACGACGACGACCTGCCCGCCCGCCCGCTCGACGAGGCCGGCGTCGTCGGTGGCGCTTCCGCCCTCGTTTTCAGCGTGGCTGTGGGCGGCCAGCAGCACCGCCCGCTTGAAGCCCTGCGGCGTCTGCACGAGGCGCAGAGTGTCGCGGTCCACGGTGCGCACCACCTGACCTCCGGTGTCGACCTCCTTGACCGTGTCCGCGATGGCGAGCACCGGCACCACCGCATCGGCCCCGTCGAGAACGCAGCGCGCGACATCGTCGGCGAGTTCAGCGGGCGCAAGGGGTCGGGCCGCGTCATGCACCAGCACGACGTCGGCCGACACCGCCTCCAGTGCCAGCCGGACCGACTGCTGACGGGTGTCCCCACCGGCGACGACGCTGACCTCGGCCGGCACTCGGTGGGCGTCGAGGATTGCGCGCACCTCGCTGACCTGGTCCGGCGGCGCGGCGACCACCACGACATCGACCAGCCGGGCCTCGGCCAGTGCGCGTACGGCGTGGACGAGGAGCGGGACCCCGCCGAGCAGGCGCATGGCCTTGGGCACACCAGGTCCGAGCCGCTCCCCCCGCCCCGCGGCGGGAACCACCGCCGCGACGCTCACGTCGCCGACCGGGCCCGCGTGCTCCGGGGTGGCTCAGCACCCGCAGGCCGGGCGAAGACCATGCGGCCGTTCGCCGTCGTCAGCACGCTCGTCACGTGCACGCTGGTCTCCTTGCCGATGAGGCTCTTGCCGCCCTCGACCACGACCATCGTGCCGTCGTCGAGGTACGCCACAGCCTGACCGGGCTCCTTGCCGGGCTTGAGCGGCAGCACCGTCACGTCGTCGCCGGCCAGGACGGGCGGCCGCAGGGCCATCGCAAGCGCGTGCAGGTTGAGGACCCGGACACCGGCCAGGGCTGCGGCCTTGGCAAGGTTGGTGTCGAGCGTGAGCAGCGCGGCGCCGCGGTCGAGGCAGACCCGGACCAGCTTCGCGTCGACCTCGGGGACGGCGAGCACGGCGTCCTCGACGACCTCGATGTCCACGCCCTGCTCTCGGCGCAGCGCCTCCAGCACCTCCAGCCCGCGTCGTCCCCGCGCGCGTTTCGTGTCGTCACCCGAATCGGCGAGCGACTGCAGCTCGTCGAGCACCGGCCGCAGCAGGTAGGTGGTGCCGTGCAGGAAGCCGGCTCGCACCACGTCGAGAACCCGCCCGTCGATGACGACCGAGGTGTCGATGAACCGCGGCAGCGACACCGCGGCGGGCGTCCGCGGCGTCAACCCGGCGCGAGCCCCGAACAGGTCAAGGACTCCCTCGCGCTTGCTCTGGCCGACCCGGAAGCCGACCAGCCCGATCGAGACGATGGCGAACCCGAAGAGCGGGAAGGAGATGAACGGCTCGCGGATGAGGAACACCGGCCAGGCAACGCCCGCTCCGAGCAGCGAGCCGATGACGGCCCCGATCCCGCCGGCGACGATCTGCTCGGCCGACACGTCGGCGAAGGAGAGCTCGGTGCGCTCGACAGCGGTGACGGTGGTGCGGCCCAGCACACCGCCGATGACGTAGCCGAGCGCCGAGCCGATCAGCACACCGACTGCGACGCCGTTGAAGGGTCCGAGCACCCGCTCGCTGGTGTCGAAGGTCCGGGAGACCTCGTAGCCCACGCCTGCGAAGAAGACCACCGCGAAGAAGCGCAGCAGCTCAACGACGCCGCCGGGAACCCGGGCGGTTCGCTTGGTCATCGGACCCCCGGTGGCGCTGCCCTTAAAGGTGACGCTGCCCTCAGGAGGCGAGGACCTCGTCGAGCATCGCCTCTGCCTTGTCCTCGTTGGTGCGCTCGGCCAGGGCCAGCTCACTCACGAGGATCTGACGAGCCTTGGCCAGCATGCGCTTCTCGCCGGCAGACAGGCCGCGCTCGCGGTCACGGCGCCACAGGTCGCGGACGACCTCGGCGACCTTGTTCACATCACCGGACGCGAGCTTCTCGAGGTTGGCCTTGTAGCGCCGCGACCAGTTGGTCGGCTCCTCGGTGTGGGGTGCGCGCAGGATGTCGAAAACCTTGTCCAGGCCCTCCTGCCCGACGACGTCGCGAACGCCGACAAGCTCTGCGTTCTCCGCGGGGACCTTGAGGACGAGATCGCCCTGAGCAACCTTCAGAACGAGGTAGAGCTTGTCCTCGCCCTTGATGGTCCGGGTCTCGATCGCCTCGATGAGCGCCGCACCGTGGTGCGGGTAGACAACGGTCTCGCCGACCTTGAACGCCATGTGCCTGTTACCCCTTTCGCAGATGCCAAGGGTAGCACGCTCTGACGATCATCAGGACTGGCCTGCACAGGCATCGTCGCAGGTCAGAAGGGGTGCGAACACATGGATGGCCCCTTGACAAGAACGCGGATCACATGCACACCGCAGGTGCAGCATCGTCGCGAGAGGGACATAATCGCCAAGGCGAGGAGGCGGTGATGGGACCCGACGAGTGGCCACCGGTCGCGGTCGTCGTACCCGACGACATCCGCGAGCTGGACGCCGATGTGGCCGCCTACCACCGCGACCTGAGACGGTCTGCGCGCCGTACCCGTTGGGGCCCCGTCCTGCTCTCCCCGAGGTGGGGACGGGCGGGAGTCTCGGGGCCGATGCTGATCCTGGCCGTGGTGACGGCAGCGTTCGTCGGGAGCCTCATGGCACTGTTCCCGCCCGCCGCGCCGCACCTGGCCAAGTCGGCGCCGCTCGCCGCTCCTGCGCTCGCCCCAGGGCGGGTTGGCGCCCTCCTCCCGGACGTCCGACTAGAGATCACAGGCACCCGGCTGCCGGCTCGGCAGCTGCGCCCGGCTCTGATCCTCACGGTGCCGCCCGGCTGCAACTGCTCGGCGCTCATCCGCTCCCTCGTGACCCAGACCGCTCAGTACTCGGTGCAGCTCGTGTTGGTCACCCATGGCCTCTCAGCCGATGGGGAGAGGCAGGTGCGCAACGCCTCGCTCGGCCGCGCCGATCTGGCGATCGACAGTTCGGGCAGCCTGCAGGCGACCTACGGCAGCGAAGCGCTGGTCTTCGTCCGCGCCGACGGGGTCGTGCTCAAGATCGTGCCGTCGCCGACGGCGCAAGCCCGCTATGAGCTGCCGCTCTCCCAGCTGGCGATCGCCACCAGCTCCGGTTGAGCAGGTCCGGTTAGGCCACGGCCCTGAGCAGCGCCGCATAGAGGGTCAGGCCGGGGCCGAACGCCATGGCCACACACCAGTCGCCGACCGACAGCTCGCGCCGCACTGACTCGAGCACGAGCAGCACGGTGGCCGATGAGCAGTTCCCGAAGTCCCGCAAGGTCGAGTACGACGACGCGAGGGCCGCGGAGTCCAGCTCGAGCCGCTCCTCCACGACCTCGAGGATCCGCCGGCCGCCGGGGTGCACGGCCCACCCCGTGATGTCGCCAACGGCAAGTCCGTGCGGCTCGATGAGCCGCGTCACGAACCCCTCCACGTGCGTCGCCAGCACGTCGGGCACCTTGGGAGAAAGGCCCATGGCGAAGCCCAGGTCGGTGACGTCCCACGTCATCAGGTCCGCGGTCGACGGGTCGGTGATCGCGACCATGTCCACCATCTCGAGACCGGGACCGTCGCCTGGCTCCACCACCACGGCCGCTGCGGCGTCGGAGAACAAGGAGTGCGCGACGACCTGCTCGACGTCGGCGCGGGCGGGCTGGACGTGCAGCGAGGTGAGCTCGACGCAGAGCAGAACCGCCGGACGACCCCGCGCGGTGACGAAGTCGGCGACCGCGCCCAGTGCGGGGATGGCTGCGTAGCACCCCATGTGGCCGATGTGCAGCCGCTGCACGTCGTCGCGCATCCCCAGGTCGCGGGCCAGCAGGATGTCGACGCCGGGCGTCGCGTAACCCGTGCACGAGGCCACGCCGAACAGCCCGACGTCCTCGGCACTGAGCCCAGCCGTGGCGAGCGCACTGCCGACCGCGTCCTTGCCCAACGGCATCGCCTCGCTGACGAAGCGCCGCATCCGGTCGCCGGTGCCCCAGGTGCTGACGTCCTCGAGCCTCGGGTCCACCACGCCGTGGCGGGTCTCGATGCCGGTCGACGCCCAGATGCGCCGGGCCCGCTCGTCCCCCAGGTAGTGCTCGCGGAAGAACCCGTCCCACAGCCCTTGCTGCGACATCGCGCCCGGCACCGCGTGGGCCGCTCCGGTGACCCGGGTCATGCGCTCTCCTTCGTTCCCGATCCTTGGAACAGCACGGCGGTGGAGCGAGTACGGCGCAGCCGCACGTCGCCGCGGCGCCCCGCGAGCCAGGACAGGTAGTCAAGCGGAGCCGGGCGCAGCCCCTGCAATCGCAGCACTACCCCGTGGCGGGCACTCTCAGCCTGCAGGGCGGCCCGGTCGACGAAGAGCGCAGGGTCGTGGATGCCCTTGGGCGCCAGACCGGGGAGCCGCTCGGCGAGGGTGACCGCGACCAGCCTGGCCTGCCGGGTGCGCGCGATCGTGTCGATGACGAACGTGCCACCGGGCTTGAGGATGCGCAGGCACTCGCGCACGACGGCCAGCGGGTCTGCCACGTGCTCCAGCACCTCCCCGGCCACGACGACGTCAGCGCGCTCGTTCTCGCACGGCAGCGCGGTGGCGTCGGCGCGGAGTACGTCGACGCCGTGCTCGCGCGCGCTGCGCAGACCCGCCGCGACCAGGTCCAACCCGACGTGCCAGTAGCCCGACGGCAGGTGCGGGGCGAGCAGGCCGCCGCCGCAGGCGACGTCGACGAGCAGCGCACCTGGCCGCGTCGGAGCGGGGACGAGGGCCGCGCGCTCGCGGGCGATCCAGTGCAGCATCGCGAACGCGCCCCGCGGCTGCCACCACTGGTCGGCGAGGTCGTCGTACTGGGCCAGGTCGTTGCGTCGCATTCCTCCCAGCCTGGCACGCTGCCCTCGTGCGCGCCCTCCGTGGCCTCGTCGAGGCCTGCCACGCCGGACCGACTGCCCTGGTCACGGTCTTCGGTGCCTCGATCGGCGCCGCCTCGGGCCTCAGTGCCGCGCGCACCGTGCTGCTCGGGTTCGCGCTGCTGCTCGGGCAGCTCAGTGTCGGCTGGAGCAACGACTGGTGGGACGCGCGCGACGACCTGCGAACCGCCCGGGTGGAGAAGCCGATCGTCCGCGGCTGGGTGAGCGCACGGGTGGTGGGCGTCGGAGCCTTCCTCGCAGCGACGCTGTGCGTGCCGGCCTCGCTCGCCCTCGGGTGGCGACCGGGCCTGGCGCACATCGTGGCGGTGGCCTCGGCCTGGTCCTACAACTTCCTGCTCAAGCCGACCCCGCTGTCCTGGGCGCCGTTTGCTGTCTCCTTCGGCCTACTCCCCGCGGTCGCCTCGCTGTCGCTGCCGGCGCACCCGCTGCCGGATGGCTCGGTGATCGCGGCTTCCGCTCTCATCGGCGTCGCCGCCCACCTCACGAACGGAGTCAAGGACATGGGTGCGGACGAGATCACGGGCGTGCGCGGGCTGCCCCAGCGGCTGGGAGTCGCCCGTGCCACTGCACTGTCGGCCGCCGCGGTCGCCGCCGCCGTGCTGACTCTGGGGCTGGCGCGACCTCGGCTCGCCACGGTCCTCTTGGGCGCAGTCGCCGTCGTACTCGCCTCCGCCGCCGTGGTCCGAGCCCGCACCGGCCGGGCCGACCGGCTCTTCGAGCTCTCGATGGCCGCTGCCGCTCCCGTCGTGGTCGCCGTCGTGATCACGGGCG
>JAVEEJ010000201.1 GCA_030840515.1 Frankiaceae bacterium
AAGTCGGCGCCGGGCCAGACGCTGGTCGCGGGCGGGGAGTACCACGTGTACACGCTCGTGAAGAGCGGCGACGACGTCAGCTCGGTGGTCACCACGTTCCGCGTGCTCGACAAGAAGCACACCCTGACGACCCTGATCGCGCCGCTCAACGGCGAGAAGGTCGGCGTCGGGATGCCGGTCATGGTGGTGTTCACCGCCAACGTGGCCGACCGGGCTGCCGTGGAGCGCAGGCTCAGCGTCGAGACCTCTCCCACCCAGGTCGAGGGCGCCTGGCACTGGTTCAACGACCACGAGGTGCACTTCCGGCCCAAGGTCTACTGGCCCGCGCACTCTGAGGTCACGGTCCACCTCAAGCTCAAGGGCGTGGACGCCGGCAACGGCGTGCGCGGGATGCGCGACCGCACCGTGCACTTCACGGTCGGCGCGTCCCACATCTCGCTCGTCGACGCGGTCAAGCACAACATGGTGGTCAAGTCCGACGGGGTCGTCGTGCGCATGCTCAAGGTGAGCACGGGGCGGCCCAAGTACCCGTCGCAGTCGGGCATCCACCTCGTCATCGCCAAGAGCAACCCCGAGATCATGGACAGCGCGACAGTCGGCATCCCGCGCAAGTCGCCCGACGGCTACTACGAGAAGGTCCCCTGGTCGACGCGCATCTCCTACTCCGGCGAGTTCGTGCACGCCGCCGCGTGGTCGGTGCGGGATCAGGGCGTGCGCAACGTCTCCCACGGCTGCGTCAACATCAGCCCGTCTGAGGCCAAGTGGTTCTACGGCTTCTCGCGCCGGGGTGACGTGGTGCAGATCATCAACACCCCGAAGCACTACCCGCACGGTGCCGGTTTCCAGGAGTGGACCTACTCCTGGGACGACTGGAAGGCCGCCTCGGCGCTACCCAGCTAGCCACGGGTCCGGCCGGGCGCCAGCCCCGCTAGCCTCACCGTCATGGTCGAGGTATCGCTGGACATCGACGCGCCCGCCGAGGACGTCTACAAGCTCGTCTCCGACCTCCCCCGCATGGGTGAGTGGAGCCCCCAGACCACCCGCGTCGTCTGGCGGGGCGGCGCGACGGGGCCTGTGCTGGGTGCCAAGTTCCGAGGTGACAACAAGCACGGGATGCTCCGTTGGTCGACCTTCGGGACGATCACCGCAGCCGAGCCGGGCCGCGAGTTCAGCTTCGAGGTCGGCTTCGGCCCGCTCCCGGTCGCCCGGTGGAGCTACCGGTTCGAGTCCCTCCCCGGCGGTGGATGCCGGGTCACCGAGTCCACCGAGGACCGCCGTGGCCGCGCCCTCAAGGTCGGCAGCAAGGCGATCGGCATGGGGGACCGCGAGGCGATGAACCGCGAGACGATGCAGGTCACGCTGGAGCGACTGAAGACGGCGGCGGAAGCGAGTACGGCGACACGCGGCTGAGCCGGTCCGAACGCCGGTCAGCGCCCGCGGCCTCCCTTAGGGTGAAGCCACCGATGTCCACCCAACCTCTTGCCGGGCTGCCCCGTCATGCCCCGGCGCTGCGCGCATGGCAGATCCGCGCGCTCGCCGACTACCGCGCCCTGCAGCCCCGTGACTACCTGGCCGTCGCCACTCCCGGAGCCGGCAAGACCACCTTCGCGCTGACCCTCGCAGCCGAGCTGCTGGCACAGGGCGTGATCCAGCAGGTGACGGTGGTCGCTCCCACCGAGCACCTCAAGGTCCAGTGGGCCCGCGCCGCCGCCGAGCTGGGTCTCGAGCTGGACCCGCGGTTCAGCAACGGCCAGGGCGCGACGAGCCGCGAGTACGACGGCGTCGTGGTCACCTACGCCCAGGTCGCCCAGCACCCGATGCTCCACCGGGCCAGGACGGACGCGCGTCGGACCCTGGTCGTCCTCGACGAGATCCACCACGCGGGTGACGCGATGTCCTGGGGCGAGGCGACCCGTGAGGCCTTCGAGCCGGCGACCCGGCGCCTGGCGCTGACCGGTACTCCCTTCCGGTCCGACACCAACCCGATCCCCTTCGTCCGCTACGCGCCGGCCCCCGACGGGGTGCTGCGGTCGGCGGCGGACCACAGCTATGGGTACGCCGACGCGCTGCGCGACAAGGTCGTCCGGCCCGTGCTCTTCCTCGCCTACTCCGGGCAGCTGCGCTGGCGCACCTCCGCCGGGCAAGAGCTCGAGGCCACCCTGGGGGAGCCGCTCACCAACGAGCAGAACGCGCATGCCTGGCGCACCGCGCTCGACCCGGCCGGAGAGTGGATCGGCCACGTGCTCGCCGCCGCCGACACCCGGCTGTCGCAGGTGCGAGCGGGTGGCATGCCCGACGCGGGCGGCCTGGTCATCGCGACCGACCACGCCGCCGCGCGGGCCTACTCCCTCTTGCTCAAGCGCCATACCGGCAAGGAACCCGTGCTCGTGCTCTCCGACGACCCTGCCGCCTCGCGCAAGATCGCCGAGTTCGCCAAGAGCGACGACCGCTGGATGGTCGCGGTGCGCATGGTGTCCGAGGGGGTGGACGTCCCGCGCATGGCGGTGGGCGTCTACGCCACCAACGCCTCCACCCCGCTCTACTTCGCCCAGGCTGTCGGGCGCTTCGTCCGGGCCCGCAAGCGCGGCGAGACCGCCAGCGTGTTCCTGCCCTCGGTGCCGCAGCTGCTCGAGCTGGCCGCCGCCATGGAGCTCGAGCGCGACCACGCGCTGTCCCGCCCCGTGGGCGCCGACGGGGAATGGGACGACGACCTGCTCGCGGAGGCCAACCGCGCGCGCGACGAGGCCGGCCTTGAGGACCTCGTCTCCTTCGAAGCACTGGAGGCGAGCGCCCACTTCGACCGGGTGCTCTGGGACGGCGCCGAGTTCGGGGCGGCAAGCCACGTCGGGTCGCCTGACGAGCAGGAGTACCTCGGCCTGCCCGGACTGCTCGAGCCGGACCAGGTCGCGGCCCTGCTCCAACGCCGCACGGCCGAGCAGCTGGCGGCCCAACGCCGGGCGCACCGCACCGCCGAGCCCCGGGCGGTGTCTGCCTTCGAGCGGCTCTCCGAGCTGCGCAAGGAGCTCAACGGGCTGGTCGCGGCCTGGCATCACCGCACCTCCCGCCCGCACGGCTCGATCCACACCGAGCTGCGTCAGCTCTGCGGTGGCCCGCCCACCACTCAGGCCGACGAGCAGCAGCTGCGCGACCGCATCGCGACGGTCCGGGCCTGGGCAGCGGCACGCGGCTGACCGCCGTACTCGCATGCCAACATGGGCGCATGACCGCGCCACTTGACCCTCCCGTTCCGCAGGCCGAGCCGATCAGCACCGAGCCGCGGCGGGGCGTGCTCACCGAGGAGCGGCCCGACCTGCGGACCTCCCACGGCGACGGGGACCACGAGCGCTTCGCGCACTACGTCGACAAGGACAAGGTCGTCGAGAGCGCCGTCATGGGCAGTCCGGTCGTGGCGCTGTGCGGCAAGGTCTGGGTCCCGAGCCGTGACCCCAAGAAGTTCCCGGTCTGCCCCGACTGCCAGCGGCTCTACGAGCTGGGCCCGGAGGGGCGGCGCAAGGAGTGGGAGTCCCGCAACCAGGACTAAGGCCTCAAGTCCGACGGCAGGCGTGCCGAATCACACGGTTGTAGTTCGCGTCACTTCCCCGGCGCGCACTGACGGAGGTGCCGCATGGACTCACGAGCTGCCGCGCTGCTTCGCGCCGGTGTGCCGCTCTCGCTGCTGCTCGACCTCGCGGAGGCTGCAGGGCCCGACTCACGCGAGATCCTGCGCGTCGAGGGTGTGCTCGCCGACGTCGAGGCCGAGCGCAAGCTGATCGAGGCGCTCACCCGCTACGAGGCACTGCGCGCCGCCGAGACCGCCTGAGCGTCAGACCGGCACCGGAACCTGGCCGGCGCACATGACTCCGGCCTCCTTCATCTGCGCGATCGCGAGCTCGGTGCTGTCGGGGGCCACCCCGGCCGTCAGGTCCAGCCGAACGGTGGTGTGCAGGCCGAGGCGTACGCCGTCGAGCGCGGTCGCCGCGATGCAGTGATCGGTCGCGATGCCCACGACGACGATGTCGTCCACCCCGCGGTCGGCCAGCCACTGCCCCAAGGTCTCGCCCATCGGGCTCGTCGCCTCGAAGCCCGAGTACGCCGCCGCGTAGGCACCCTTGCTGAACATGGCGTCGACCCGATCCACGTCCAGCGCCCAGAAGAACTCCGAGCCCTTCGTGCCCGCGACGCAGTGCACCGGCCAGCTCGACAGGTAGTCGGGGTGGTAGGCGAAGTGCTCGCCCGGGTCGACGTGGTAGTCGCGGGTGGCGACGATGAGGTCGTAGGCGGTCTCGCGCATGTGCCGCGAGATGGCTGAGGCCACGGCACCGGCCCCTGCGACGGCGAGGTTGCCGCCCTCGCAGAAGTCGTTCTGCACGTCGACGATGACGAGTGCTCGGGTCACGGCAGCTCCTCCTGGGCGGCGCTGACAACCTCGGTGCGCAGCACGGGTGTGCCGCGCGAGAG
>JAVEEJ010000248.1 GCA_030840515.1 Frankiaceae bacterium
CGCTGCAAGAGGCGTACTCGCGGTTCCGGCGCAGCTTGCTCGGCACCCACCTCGAGCCGGTCTGGTCGAACATGGCGTTGCACCGGCCGGCGGAGTTCAACAAGAGCCACATCCCGGCGTTCCTCGCGGAGGAGGAGCCAAAGCGCTGGGTGTGCGTCTACCCGTTCGTGCGGTCGCTTGACTGGTATCTGCTGCCCGAGTCGGAGCGGCGGACGATGCTGGCCGAGCACGGGAAGATGGCGCGCGACTACCCGGACGTGCGCTCCAACACGGTGTCCGCGTTCGCACTGGGTGACTACGAGTGGATGCTCGCGTTCGAGTGCGACGAGCTGCACCGCATCGTCGACCTGATGCGGCACCTGCGCGGCGCCGAGGCGCGACGGCACACTCGCGAGGAGATCCCCTTCTACACCGGGTCGAGGAAGTCGATCAGTGAGCTGGTCACCGCCCTCGCCTGACGGCGGCGTGAACCCTGCGCCGCCATCGCGAAGCGCTCTGGTGTGGCCGGCCGCGATCCTGCTCTGGTCCTGGTGCGGAGCGAGCTTCGCCATGGGGACCCACCTGCTCGTCGAGCAGTCGCTGACCCTCCCCGGGAGGCCGGGGTCCTACGGGTCGACGGGGATCAACGGCTCGCCTGGGCTAGAGGTCGAGGTCGGCCTGGCCGTCGTGTTCTTCTACGGGTGGATCCTGTCTCTGCAGGCGGCCGTGCCCGGGCTGGTGATGGGTGTGATCGCGGCCGCGCGATCCGGGTCCCGGCGTGTGCTGCGCTCTGTCCTGTTGGCCCTGCTCGTCGTGGCCGGCGTCGTCGGCCAGTTCTGGGCCTTGTCAGGCTCCGATGACGAGCCCGAGGACTTCACCACCGATCCGAGCTGGGTGCAGGACGGACGGCTCGGCTACCTGCTCGTGGCCATCTCGGCGGTGATCTTGGCTGTGGCCATCGGTGTGCTGCTGGGGTTGTTCAGGAGACGGCCTCCCGCGGCGACGACACCTCAGGAGGGGTCGCGGCCTGTGTAGGCCAGGAGTCGCTGCTGCGGCGTCGCGTCGTCCGCGACAGTCAGCTCAGGGCCGAACACGCCCTTGCGCTGGTCGTCGGTGAACCGACCGTGGATGGACTTGTAGGCCGCCTCCGCGAGGCCGTCGGGCATCGTCGCGTCCTGGTCGGTCGCCCGCGCGACGTCCCAGCCGTGCAGCAGCTGGTCGGCGAAAGCGATTCCGAGTGACGGTCCGGTCTTGTCGATGACGCCTTCTGCGCCGAAGGCCGCGAGCAGCTCCGACTGCCCGGTGGAGAAGGCGGACTCTGGATCCGGCGTGTCGAGCGGCGGCGGTGTGGGGCTCGGCGGTGAGGCGTCCTCACCGCGTGCCGCGCTGGTGAAGTACCGCTGCGTGTCCAGCATGTGACTGAGCAGCTCTCGCACGCTCCAGTCGGTGCAGGGCGTCGGCGCGTCAAGGTCGGTGACGCTGCGCACCTTGCTGATGGTCCAGTCGCTCGCTTGGCGGTAGAGGTTCAGAAGGTCGGTGGTCATGTCGTCCTCTCGTGTCGGTCCACCCCTACCCATATCGAGCACGGCTGACCGGTCGGCCTTTGGAATCCGCGCCGGCGGGTACAGGGCGGTTCGGAGGCTAAACCGGGCCTCCGGCCCCACCCAGACCCCGGGGGCGCCAGGTGGATGACGACGACGTGGCTCGCGAGATGGCCCTGCGCGAGGAAGTGGAAGCGGCCTACGAGGTCGCCCGCAAGAAGGTCATCGGCGGAGGCGTTGCCCCCTCCAGCTCACAGCTGACCGCAGACCAGGTCGAGGTCATGCAGCGGCTCGAGCGCGCCGAGAAGGCCTTGGACGCACACCGCGCTGGGCGGGCCCAGCAGGGCCGAGGCCGGCGCACCCTCTAGCTACTCCCCGGTCTGGCCGTCGATCGACTCTCGGATGAGGTCGGCGTGGCCGTTGTGCCGGGAGTACTCCTCGACCATGTGCACCAGGATCCAGCGCAGGCTGGGCGCGGTGCCATCAGGCCAGGTGCGCTTGGCCCGCTGCTCCAGGCCGCCTGTCGCCAGCGCGGCCTCAACCTGTGAGCGTGACTGGGCCACGGCTTCCTGCCACATGGTGCGCAAGTCGTCGGGGGAGTCCTCGGCGGCGGACTCCCACTCCCAGTCGGGAGTCGCCTTCCAGTCGATGCTGTCCCACGGTGCCTGCCCGCCAGAGTCGTGCAGCCAGTGGGAGAACCAGCTCCACTCCACGAGGGCCATGTGCTTGAGCAGACCGCCCAGCGTGATCGACGACGCTGCGACCTTGGTCTGCAGGCCGGCCGAGTCGAGCCCGCGGCAGCGCCACTCGAGGGTTGCGCGCTGGAAGTCGAGGAAGCCGAGCAGCGTGTCCTTCTCGTCGGCGTTCTGCGGCGGCTCCGGGCGGCCTTGCTCGTCGACAGTCGTCATGCCCGGAAACTACCGTCAGGCTCGGGCGTCCACGGGCGCGAGCACATGCAGGGGACCACGGCCCACGCGAGCGACCAGCCAGCACAACGGCGACCGCAGGAGGAGCCAGCCGAGGATCGCCACGCCCCCTCCGAGTGCGAGGCCGGCGAGCACGTCCACCGGGTAGTGCGCGCCGACGTACACGCGCGCAAACGCCATCAGCAGCGCAGCCCCCACGGCCACGAGCCCTAGCCGCACCGACACGAGCAGCAGGCCGACGGCCACCGCTCCCGCCATGGTCGCGTGGTCCGAGGCAAAGGACGGGTCCGTCGACCGGTGCGCCAGCACGAGGATGTGCGGGAACACCTTGAAGGGTCGATCCTCGTCCACCGCCTTCGCGATCGGCTGGTTGAGAGCCACGGCGAGCAGCGTCGCGATGCCCGCCCAGAGCGAGGCGGCAAGGGCGTCAACCGAACGAGTACGGCGGGCCAGCAGGTAACCCAGCACCAGCAGGAGGCCGAAGAGCACGACCCCGTAGCCGGCGTACGCCTTGAGCAGGCCATGCAGCCATGGTGTGTCCTGCGCCCACTCGTTGATGTCGAGGAACAGGGAGCGGTCGCCGCCGACGGTCGAGGGGTCGGTCACTGCTGCTTGAAGCTGAGTGAGACCGAGTTCATGCAGAAGCGGTCGCCGGTCGGTGTCTGCGGGGAGTCGTCGAAGACGTGCCCCAGATGGCTGCCGCAGTTCGCGCAGCGCACCTCGACGCGCTTCATGCCCATCGAGCGGTCCTCGATCAGCTCGACCGCGTCGCCGGCTTTGGGCTCGTAGAACGACGGCCAGCCGCAGTGCGACTCGAACTTGGTCTCGCTGGTGAACAGCTCCTGGCCGCAGGCCCGGCAGCTGTAGGTGCCCAGCCGCTTCTCGTCCAGCAGCTCACCGGTCCAGGCCCGTTCGGTGCCGGCCTCGCGCAGCACGGCGTACTCCTCCGGGGAGAGCTCTGCCTTCCACTGCTCGTCGGTCTTCTGCACGGGATAGGTCATGACTTGAGCGTACGTGGGCTCTGGACGGGGCGCGATCGGAGGAGTTGAGTGGCGATGCCGACAACGGTGTCGGCTGGAGGGGGGACCGTCATGGTCCTGGAAGCAAAGAACATCGAGAAGCCGGACGAGCGCCGTGACTTCGCCAAAGGCCACATCGACGTCGTGAACCTGCCGGGGCTGGCGTTCGGTCAGGCGACGTTCGAGCCCGGTTGGCGCTGGTCGGAGTCCGTGAAGCCGATTGCCGGCACCGACACGTGCATGGTCGCCCACAACGGCTACATCGTGGCCGGCCGGCTCGCGATCCGGATGAGCGACGGCTCGCAGGTCGAACTCGAGCCCGGTGACGCGTTCGTCTGCAGCCCGGGCCACGACGCCTGGGTCGTCGGCGACGAGCCGTGCATCGCCCTCGACTTCGCCGGTGGCGCAGCGGAGTACGCCAAGGCATAGGCCAAGGCCCGGGCTAGGTCAGGGCCAGGTCTAGGCGAAGGCCTGACCCGGCTCCGGCGCTGCCTCGATCGCCTCGTCGGCGGGGGTTCCGGGGAGGGGCTGCGGCTCGTCGAGCTTCTTCAGCTTCGACTGCACCATGAGGTCCTTGGCGATCACGAACCAGTTGATGACGAAGCTCAGGTAGCCCCACCAGCCCTGTGCGAGCGTCTTCTTCAGGAACTCCTTGGTGATCATCAAGCCGTGCTCGCGGCACACGACGCCACGCCAGCTGACGAAGCGCATCAGCAGGACCATGCCCACGTGCCGGCGCACGTGGATCTCCATGGCGGGCGCGCGATGGCAGACCTGGCAGCTCAAGGCGAGGTGGGGCGAAGTCATCTGGGATCCCTCTGGTCGGTGACTGGCGACTGTCCCAGATGCGACGGCCCCCGCGGCCGGGTTTGGCGCGGGACTACGAAGGTGTCGCCGTCGGGGTAGCGTCACGATCATGGCGTCGCCGTTTGTCATGCTCGAGGTCGACGGCTTCGAGGTGAAGGTCACCAACCCCGAGAAGGTGTACTTCACCGGCGTCACGCACGGGACGAAGCTCGACCTCGTTCAGCACTACCTCTCGGTGGGCGAGGGGATCGTGCGCACCTTGCTCGAGCGGCCGACGTACCTCAAGCGCCATCCCGACGGCGCGGAGACCGACCCGATCTATCAGAAGCGCGTGCCCGAGCACCGACCGGAGTGGATCGAGACCGTGCGGGTCTCCTTCCCTTCCGGCCGGCACGCCGACGCGCTGTGCGTGACGAAGCTCGCCGACATCGCCTGGTGCGCCAACCTCGGCTGCATCGACTTCCACCCGTGGCCGTCGCGCCGCGGCTCCACGGAGACCCCGGACGAGCTGCGCATCGACCTCGACCCTCAACCGGGGACGGACTTCGAGGACGCACGCTTGGTGGCGAGTACGACGGTCCTCGAGGTCCTGAGCGAGCTGGGTTGGACGGGCTACCCGAAGACGTCAGGCAACCGCGGCATGCACGTCTACGTGCGCATCGAGCCGAGGTGGGGCTTCACCGAGGTGCGCCGTGCCGCGCTTGCCTTTGCCCGTGAGGTGGAGCGGCGCCGACACGACCTGGTGACGACTGCGTGGTGGAAAGAGCAGCGGGGCGAGAAGCTCTTCGTCGACTTCAACCAGAACGCACGTGACCGCACCATCGCGTCGGCGTACTCGGTCCGCGCGTTGCACCGCGGGACCGTGTCGACACCCGTGTCGTGGGACGAGCTGCCGTCGGTGATGACGGAGGACTTCACCCTCGACACCGTGGGCCCTCGGTTCGCCGAGCGGGGTGACCTGTGGGCAGCCATCGACGACGTGCACCACGACATCACGCCGCTGCTCGAGTGGGCCGACCGCGATGAGAAGGACCGCGGGCTCGGCGACGCGCCCTACCCGCCCAACTATCCGAAGATGGAGGGCGAGCCGAAGCGCGTGCAGCCGTCTCGTGACAAAGACCGGCCGCGCGATGCGGGTGCCTCCGCGGACGGCTAGCGCTCAACCGTTCCGGTGAACGTCTCGTGCACCGGAACGTTGGGGTCCGGGTCGTTCTTGACTTCCAACTTCCCGCTCGCGTGCAGGCCCGCGAAGGCACCGGTGCCGCTGACGAGCGTCCACGATCCGGTCTGGACCCCACCCTGAGCCTGGCTTGGCGAGAAGCCAACCTTCATCACGCCGTCAGGGCACGTGATCGTCATGGCGATGAGGCCGTAGGGCTTGATCGCTGGGTCGCGGCTCGCGTGGGAGTCGAGGATGGTCCCGCCGACGCACAACGGCGCACCTTCGAGGGTGGATCCCTCCTGGACGGTGCCGGTGGCGATCGGCTCAGCCCCCTCTGTCGCCGCGACGGTCACGCTGGTCCGGATCACGATGCTGTCGGTTGCTCCGTTGGTCGGCGATGGGGCGCGGGTATCCGGCGCCTTGTCATGGCTACCGCCGCATGCGCCGACGAGCAACATGCCGACAAGAACTAATGCTGCCGCTTTGGGCATGACCGCCACCTCGATCGCTGATAAGGACAACCTCGCGCCAGCATCCTCCTGGAGGCACATCCACGTAGCGCGGCGTGTGTGAAGGGGCGAATCAGAACGGCGGAGGTCGCTCGTTGTCCGGGGGGTTCTCCTCCGACTGGTTGCTGAGTGGCTCGTCGTCGCCGGAGGTCGTCGTACTCGTCCGGCAGTCCCGGAAGTCCTTCTCGTAGCGCCGGCCCAGCGGTGTGGTCCAGATCTGCCCGGTGCCGTCGGGCTTCTGCTCCGCGACCAGGCCGAACTGCGTCTTGTCGTCGTGTGACTGGTCGCAGAGCGACTGCAAGTTGTCGAGTCGCGTGATGCCACCGGCGCCGGCCTCGAAGACGTGGTCCACCTCGCACATGGTCGCGGGGCGGCTGCAGCCCGGCGCCATGCACACCCCGTCACGGAATGCGATGAGGTCAGCCTCGGCGTCCGTGAGCCGGTAGCGGGTCGGGTCGAAGTTTGTCGCCACGCCCGTGGCCGGGTCGAAGAACAGGCGCTGGAAGGTCGTGCCGGCCTCTGCCGCGAAGCGCCGTGCTTCGGTCGCGTCCATCGGGCCGAGACCCTCGACGTGGGCGGGGGCATCGCCGCCGCGCAGCGTCTCTTCGGGGATGGTGACGACGACGCGGTTGCGCGCGCGGCGTCGCTTCGAGCCGCGTTCTGCCTTGGTGATGACCTCGCCGCAGCTGTTGCAGGCGAGCACGCCGTCCAGGCCGCCGAAGATCAGCGCCTTGAGGGCATGGAAGCGACGGCATCCGGCCGTAAGCGTGCTGTCGCCTTCGTCGAGGCCTGCTCGGGTGTTGATGGCAGCCATGATCTTCGCGACGTCCGCGAGTGGGCCGGTCGCGATGAGGTCGGCGCCGTCGCCACCGACGTGCTTGTTGATGACGACGTCGGAGTTCTTGCGCGTGCTCTCGGCCTTCTGACGTGCGTGATCGGGGTCGACCTTCATGGCGACCTTGTGCGCCGCGCCGCGGGCCTCGCCGATGCTCAGCTTCGGAGCGAGACCGGCGAGGATCTCGTCGAAGCGCGCCGCGGCCTCGTCGCTCAGGACCTGGCTCTCGAAGGCCGCGACTCGCACGAACGCCCAGTCGATCGTGCCCTTGGCGAGCAGTGCCATCAGGTGCGGCAGGCGAGCGGTCTCGCGAATCTCGCCGAGACGGGACGTCGCCGTGGTGGGGTGGATGCGATAGAGGAAGCCGAGCTCGGGGATCAGGGCGTCGTCCTGCGGGTCTGCCGGGTGCTCATCGCCGGCCAGCCGACGACCGCTCGTGATCTCGGCGTGCTCGGCCCGGCGGCGCAGGCGCATCCGAGCCTCGAGAACGATTACGCGCTCGTTGTCGCTGAGCTTGATGCGCTCGAGTACGTCGAGGTCCTCGGCGAGGCGCCAGCTGAGCGGCTCCTTCTCGAGGGCGCGGATGTAGGGGTGGACGCCGTCAGGGCTGCGGAAGGTCGAGTCTCGAAGGCCGAGGTCGCTCCAGGTGATCGGGTCGTCCGGACCGACGCCCCGGTACGCCAAGTACTCGCCCAACGACTCCTGCGGAGGGTAGGGCGAGGCCGTTTCATCGAGTGGGAACATTAGTGCGAAACTATCATGAATGGGCTCGCCGAAACGGCTGTCCACAGCTGAGTTCTCGAGCGTGTCGCAGGGGTTCTCACGGCTCGGCGTACTCGTCTCCCCTGTGGACCCTCAAAAGCAGAAAATGCGCAGATCGGACGATCAGCCGTCCGGTCAGCCGCATCAGCCGAACGGGTTAGTCCCGCACCCGCCAGACGGTCAACGGTCGTCGGTACGGGGGAATCTGCGGTGGTTCGTGTGGGGCCGAACGCCGTCCCACCTAGTCATCCGTGACTACGCGGCAAATGGGACTTCGTGGGCATGGGAGTTGACCGATCGGTTCTACAGGCTGTGCGCAGGCAGTCAGCCATGATTGCTGGGCGGAACGCACTGATCCATCGGGCGACATTGGTCGCCACGGCCCGATGGGGAGCGAGAGGCGAAACCGGACGCCCCGGGTTCCGCTCAAAGGAGTGCGCTCATGCGCAAGCACAGCAAGAAGCTCATCGCGGCAGTCGCGGGCACCGCCGCTGCCGTAGCCCTCTCCGGTGTTGCCTACGCCTACTGGACCACCACGGGCGCCGGCACCGGAACGGTTACCAACGCGTCGTCCAACGGCACGGTGACTCTCCACGCCAGCTGGCCGACCACGGCTCTCTTCCCGGGTGGCTCGCAGTCGGTCTCCTTCACAGCCGACAACGGCGGGGCTACCGATCTGTACGTCGGCACCATCCACCTCGCGAGCGTTTCGGTGGATGCCGGCCACGCAACCTGCGTGGTGGGCGACTTCACGATGCCGGACGTTGTGTCCAACACCCCCGTGATCCACGGAGCGAGCGGGCAGGCAATCGCCGGCACCGGAACGCTGTCATTCGCGAACAACGCGACCACGTCACAGGACACGTGCAAGGGCGCTGACATCACGCTGCACCTGACCAGCAACTGACCCGGGGCGAGGTGGGGGTGAGGCCGCAGGGTCTCGCCCCCACCGTTCCTGTCATTCCCTGAACTGTCATCGAAAGGAACCCACGTCGTGGCCACGATTGCTCTCACCGGAGCGGGCAAGCTTGCCCTCGCCGTGCTGGGCGTGAGCGTGGCCGTCTCTGCGGTAGGGGCTGGGGTGCTGATCAACAGCAAGGCGGTGGCCTCGGCAAAGACCGACTTCGGGGTCTCGGTGGCGCCGAGCTCGCAATCGGTGCAAAAGGGTGGGCCTGCCAGCTACTCGGTCTCCCTCGACCTGCAAAACGGCTTCAAGGATCCCGTCGCCATGTCGGCCACTGTCCAGTCGGGCTCAGGTCTGACGACAGCATTCGCGCCGTCGACGGTTCCCGCCAAGGGCACTAGCACCACGCTGACCGTGAGTACGAGCGCTGCCGCAATTGGAACTTGGTCGGTCACGGTTACCGGCACGAGCGGCACACTGACGCACTCGGCTGTTGTCGCGGTAACCGTGAACTACCCGGCCAGCCAGTCCTACACCATCTCCGCGACGCCGACGACGGCCCAGATCCTTCCTGGTGACACTGCTCAGTACGCCGTTTCGATCACGCGAACCGGCGGCTACTCCGGGGCCATCTCCCTCGCTGTAGGCGGAGTGCCCTCCGGAGCAACCGGGACCTTCTCGCCGGCTTCTCCGATCGCTGGTACCTCGACAACGCTGCAGATCGCCACCACGTCGGCTGCGGCCTCCGGGACAATCCCGCTGACGATCACCGCTTCAGCGGCGAACCAGTCCAACCAAACGGCGACCGTTCAGCTCGTCATCACCGACAAGGGCAAGCCCTTCTCGATCTCGGGGACGTCCACCGGCTCGATGGCGCCAGGTTCGCCTGGCTCGGCGATCGACTTGACCTTGACCAACCCGAACAACCAGGCGATGAACATCACCAACCTCACGGTCTCGGTGACGGGCACCAGCGCCGGAAGCAATTGCTCCGTGAGCAACTTCACGGTCCAGCAGTACAGCGGCAGCTACCCCCTAAGCCTGGCCAAGAACCAGTCGATCTCCCTGTCTGGCAGGAACATCCCGCAAGCCCAGTGGCCAACGGTTCGACTGCTCAACTTCCCCACCATTAACCAGGATGCGTGCAAGGGCGCCAGCGTCTACCTCAGCTTCACCGGCGCCGGGACGGGCTGACATGAACGAGTTCTATGCCATTCACATCCGTCCCTGGCTTTGTGCCGGGGCTGTCCTGATGCCAAACCGGAGCATCCTCTCTTCAACCACTACGGAGCGCGCTATGAACGTCCTCGGACTCAAGATCACCGTCGAGCCAACTCCCTCGTCGCGATCGCGCTGGGCTCGCCGAGCGGTTGCGTTGGGAGCAATCAACGTTGCTGTGCTGGCGAGCGGGACTGCTTACGCATTCTGGGCCACCACCGGCTCCGGCTCGGGCGTCGCCAAGGCGGGTACGGCGTCACCACTGACCACCGTGACGGCTACGGCCGCGGTCACCGGACTGCTCTACCCCAACGGTCCCGCGGGCGACTTGACGGTCACCTTCCGAAACCCCAACACCTTCCCGGTCAAGATCACCAACCTCAGCGGGAACGGGACCGTCACAGCTGCCGGCGGAACCGGGACGTGCACAACGACCGGTGTTGCAGTGACCGCACAGAGCGGCCTGGCGCTGATCGTCCCCGCTAAGTCCGGCGGCACCGACGGCAGTCTGACGAGCACCCTCACGGGTGCCGTGTCAATGGACAACACGTCGCAGGACGGCTGCCAGAACGCAACGTTCACGGTGCCGGTCACCTTCAGCGGCACCAGCAACTAACCTCCAGACACCTCGAGCGATAGGCGGACAGGCAGTGAAGAGCAGCAGGGCGATGACAGCGGGGATCGCTGTTGTCGTCGTGCTGCTCTTCGCTGCGGGCGTGGCCGAGGCCGCGTGGGTTCTCACCGGCGCGGGCTCCGGCTCGGCAAAGGCCACCACCATGGTCGCTCCGGCGGCTAGCTCGTCAAGCCAAACAAACACCTCGATCACATTGCGCGTCGACTCACAGCCTGCAGGCGGCCCAGCCCCGCTCGCGTGGCGAGTGGATCGGACCAGTACGACGGCGCCGGGCGCGATCACCAATGCCTGCGTCATTCTTGCCGTGGGCGGCACGTGCACTGACGGTGGACTCACTTCGGGCACGAGCTATACCTATGTGGTGCACAGCGCCCGTAACAACTGGTTGAGCCCCAC
>JAVEEJ010000254.1 GCA_030840515.1 Frankiaceae bacterium
ATCAACTACCGTTTCGACACGCTGCTCAAGGCCGCCGACGACGTGATGAAGTTCAAGTACCTCATCAAGAACACCGCCTGGGAGGCCGGCAAGTCGGTCACCTTCATGCCGAAGCCGATCTTCGGCGACAACGGCTCGGGCATGCACGTGCACCAGTCGCTGTGGAAGGACGGCGACCCGCTGTTCTACGACGAGACCGGGTACGGCGGCCTGTCCGACCTGGCGCGCTGGTACATCGGCGGGATCCTTGCCCACGCGCCGTCGCTGCTCGCGTTCACCAACCCGACGGTCAATTCGTATCACCGCCTGGTGCCGGGCTTCGAGGCGCCGGTCAACCTGGTCTACAGCCAGCGCAACCGCTCGGCGTGCATCCGGATCCCCATCACCGGGTCCAACCCGAAGGCGAAGCGGCTCGAGTTCCGCTGCCCAGACCCGTCGTCGAACCCCTACCTGGCGTTCTCGGCGATGCTGATGGCCGGGCTCGACGGCATCAAGAACAAGATCGAGCCGGCTGCTCCGGTCGACAAGGACCTCTACGAGCTGCCGCCGGACGAGATGGCGAACGTGCCGCAGGTGCCGGGGTCGTTGGACAAGGTGATCGACGCGCTCGAGGCCGACCACGACTTCCTGCTCGAGGGAGGCGTGTTCACCTCGGACCTCATCGAGACCTGGATCACGTACAAGCGGGAGAACGAGATCGACCAGCTTCGCCTGCGGCCGCACCCCTACGAGTTCAACCTCTACTACGACATCTAGGCGACTTAGGGCCTGGTTTCGAGCACTGCCGCCCCTCCCTGCTTGCTCAGGGTCAGGGGCGGTTGTGCGTTGTGCGGACTTGTCTGGCGCGACAACCCACACCTAAACGCCCGAGCACTCACTTCAGCCGGGTGAAGATCCGGCCGCTCGTCGCAACTCCGCCCGCGGTTGTGACGACGACCCGGCCGGTCTTTGCCGTGGAGGGCACGAGTACGACGAGCGTCGTCCATGCCCTGGTGACGACCTTCGCCGCCACTCCGCCGATCGTGACACGTGTGGCTGCGGTGAGAGCGCTCCCCTTGATCGTCACTTTGGTGCCCGCGCGCGCCGAAGTCGGGGTAAAGGAGCTGATGACTGGAATCACCTTGAGCACCGAGGCACCTGTGACGGTTCCGCTCGGCGCGGTCACCGTCACCTTCCCGGTCAAGGCGCCGACGGGCACGACAACGCTCATCGATGTGGAGGACACGATCGTGAAGCTGCGGGCCAGCACCTTGCCAAAAGCGACCTTGCTGGCGCCTAGATACTGCGTGCCGTAGAGAGTTATCCGCGCGCCCGGTTTCGCCGCCGTCGGCGAGATCCGAGTCAGGGTCGGGGGCGGGAGCTTTGCGAACGTCGCCACGACCGCGCTGCTCTCCGACGGGGTCACCGTGCACCGAAGGCCCGCTCCCGCGCACAGACCGCCCCAGCCGACAAATCGCATCCCGCTCGCTGGGTGGGCGTCGAGGGTCATGTTCTGGCCAGGCGTGATGTCGGCACTGCAGGCGAGGCCGCAGCTGATCCCGGCAGGGCTGCTCGTGACCGTGCCCGCGCCCAGACCCTCCTTCGTCACGGTCAGCACGGTGCGCGTAGCCGCGTCGAACGTGGTGAGGTCGATGGAAGCCCTAGGCACCCCGTCCTGGCTGACCTCGGCGACGATCGTCCTGGTGCCTGCGGCGCCGGCTGCAGGCTCGAAGGGCACCGTGCCGCTGGCGGCGGAGGTCGTGGCCAGCACCTGGCTGGAGTCGATGCCGTTCTCGACGAAGCGCACCACCTGGCCCGGGCTCGGCGTGAGCGACCAGCTCAACGAGCGGCTGGTCCCCGACCCGGCGACCGTGGCAGCAACGACGGGCGCCGGCAGTCCTGGTGACTGCTGGGCCGAGGCAAGTGCGGCAGAGTCGCCCTGCAAGGTCGCCGTCCAAGCGCCGGCGCTCGGGTGGTCGACGAGGACCAGCGTCTCCTTGGTGTTCGGGTCAAGCATGACCACGTGACCGTCCGCGACCCCAGCAGTGTCGTTGCGTGCCGAGATCGACTCCCCCAGCGGGCCGGTGAGCGTGACGAAAGGTGGGGCGTCGACGCCGGTGAACCGGAACGCCTGCACCGCCAGCCCCGCCGGCACCGTGGTCGAGGTCAGCGCGCTGGTCCGAGGGGACGGCGCAAACCCGGAGCCCGACAGCGCACTGCTGCTGGTTGGGATGGACTGGTAGCTCCCCAACGAGCAGCCGCTGAAGGCCTCGGCTGACCCGCCCCACTTGTAGCCGAAACCCGCGGACCAGTCCGACGACATCCCGGTGATGTGTCCGCAGGCGGCGACGCCAAGGTTGGACGCGATCAGCGACCCCTGGATCCCCACGGTCTTGTCGATACACCACACCACGCAGCCGTTGAAGTGCAGGGTGGTCTCGGCGTTGCCGGTGACCTGGAAAGCCGTGGTGCCCCGGATCTTCCCTTCGACCGACGCTTTGACAGTCGCGAGGCCGTTGCCGAACTGCAAGCCGTTGGCGCACGTGCCAAGGCAGCCACCCAGGTCGACATTCAGGGGGAACGCGTAGTCGACGTAGGCCTCGGACAACTGCAGGTTGGCTAGGCGCAGCTGGCCGCTGACCCGCATCCCG
Organism: Frankiaceae bacterium; assembly: GCA_030840515.1. GTDB lineage: Bacteria > Actinomycetota > Actinomycetes > JAVEEJ01 > JAVEEJ01 > JAVEEJ01. The sequence continues at coordinate 2,631 of JAVEEJ010000254.1, forward strand.
GCAGGCTGCCCGGAGCCGGGGAAGCGCAGCTGCAGCTGGCCATTGATGCCAACGGCTGGCACGTTGAGGACGGGCACGGTTGGGCCCGCGGTGAGGTCGATCGCACCGGTCACGACCCACTGCGGGCTGGTCTGAAGCTGGAAGCTCCCGCCCTTGAGGAATACACCGCTGGGCCCGAGCGGCAGCCCCGCTGAAGGCGCAACGAGCGTCCCCCCGAGCGATGACAGTGCGCCGTCGACGAACGCGACGTTCGCCTTGACTGCCAGTCCGCCGGGGAACAGGACGTCCGCGCTGCCCGACCAAGTGCCACCGCTCACGACGTCGATGAGGAGCTCGTTGACGTCAACCAGCGCGTTGAGCTTGGCCTTCGCGACGTGCAGGTGCCCGCAGGAGAGGGCACCGGCCGCGTCGAAGCCCATGCCGGCGTCCAGCGCGAACGTCGCCGCACCAGGCACCGACACGTCGCCGCTGATCCCCCAGCTGCTCGCCGAAGCGGCACAGGCCACGGAGCCGGTCGCGTGGTAGGAGAAGTGGAGAGCGTTCACGTCGACCACACCGAGCACGGAGACGTGAGGGGCGTCGAGCGAGGCCGAGAACAACGCGCCGTTGACGAGTACGAAGTCCGCGGTGACGGCCGGCCCCACCTGGCCCACGAGGGTCGCGACACCGTGCCAGTGGTCACGGGTCCCGTCGCTCTCATAGCTGAGGTCGAGACCCGAGAGCCCGAACGCCCCCCCGACCTTCAGCCCCGCGATGACGACGTGAGCCTGAGTCAGCACGCCGGCGGTGTAGCCGAACGTGCCGGAGATGGCGGCTCCCGCGACCTGCCCGCTGACGCTCCACCCCGAGGAGCTGTCATAGCTGAGGTCGAAGCCATCGACGCCCACCAAACCGAAGGCACTCAGGTGGGTGGCGTGAAGGTGCAGCGTCTGCAGCGCGCCCGTCTGGAACGTCAGGGACCCTGTGATGCTGTTGTTGCCGTTCACCAGGGCGGAAGCGGTCCAGCTTCCGCCGAGGTAGTGGAAAGCAAAGGTCGACGCCTCGAGGAATCCCGCGACAGTCACCTTCGTCAAGGTGATGTCTGCCTTCTGCAGCACGCCGCCGGCGTATTCGAATGTGGCGCTGAAGGTTCCGGAGCCCCCCGGCACCTGCACTGTTCCGGCGGCCGACCAGGTTGTGCCGGCTTGGTAGCTGAACGTCGCGCCCTTCACCCGAAACAGCGTTGCAAGGGCCGCGTCGACGGGGCCGATCGCGATCGAGCTGACCGTGAGGCCGCCAGCGGCTGTGGAGAGCAGGTGTGCGCTCGCAATCGTGTTGCCGAGTACGGCGGGCAGCTGCACGAGCAGGTCGACCTTGACAGTCTCCACCGCCGGCGTCGTGAGCGTGATCGCACCGGACAGTGGGAGCCCGAGCAGGGTCCCACCTGCTGCGGCCGAGAGTGTGATGGTTGTTGCCTTGAGGTTCAGGGAGAGCGTTCCCGCGGAAAGGGTCACTGGCCCAACTTGGTGACCGGAGACCATCGTCGGGCCGGCAAGCAAGGTGACGTGCCCACCCACAGGGGCGGTGAGCGTGCCACCCACCGGGTCGAGGGTGAGCG
>JAVEEJ010000269.1 GCA_030840515.1 Frankiaceae bacterium
CTTCAGGTTGCCCTCGTACGGAAGACCGTTCCAGGTCCCCGCCTCGCAATCGACCGGCGTCCCGTAGTTCGGGTACGCGTTAGTGATCGCGCTGGGATCGCCTGGCTGTGCCTCTGCACTGGGATACGGCGTGCCCTGGGCGGGAGCCGTGCCCTCCGGCGTTGCCGCGGGCGTCGCGCCTGCGGTCTCGGCCGGTGTCGCCGCTGCGGTCTCAGCGGGCGTCGCCGCCGCTGTTGCCGCGGGCGTTGCTGCTGCCGTCGCTGCTGCTGTGGCCGCCGCTGTCGCGCGCAACATCGGCCGGACGAAGAGCAAGCTCGCCACGCCCGCCAGAGCCGCCATCACCAGGAGCGTGGCCCGGCCGTCGGTCGCCGCCACCAGCGAGCCCGCACCGATCAGCGCCAAGGGCTGTAGGCCGAGCGACAGCGTGCGCGCAGTGCTCCCGACCCTCCCGCGCAGCCGGTCGGGCGTGAGCGAGGACCGCGTCGTCGCGTAGAGCACGAGCATCACCGCGAGCGCGGCGCCGATCACGAAGCCGGCGAGCAGGTAGACCGCGGGGTAGGACGTGGCGGCGATCGCGGCGATGCAGACCGCGATGAGCAGTCCGGACGCGACCATCCTCGGTCCTGTGTTCCCCTCAGCGAGGCGTCCTGCCAGCAGCGAGCCTGCGAGGTATCCGCCGGACCAGACGCTGCCGAGCAGTCCGAAGAGCGCAGGCCCTTGGTGGAGGTCGACGGTGATGTAGTAGCTCAGCATCGGAACGAGTCCGGCTGTGGCCAACGAGATCGCGCCCCAGTAGCCGATGAGCATGCGCAGCATCGGGTGCTTGAGGACGTAGGACAGACCCTCGCGGATCTCGTGGAGGATCGGCGCCGAGTCCTCCTCGTCCCGCTCGGCCCGCAGTCGACGCCGCACGAGGGTCAGAGCGCCCGCCGAGACAGCGAAGGACGCGGCGTCGAAGACCAGTGTCTGTGCGGGTCCGATGGTGGCGACGAGCACTCCGCCGAGGACCGGGCCGAGCAGGTATCCGACGCTAAACGTCGACTCCAGCACGCTGTTCGCCTTGCCGAGCAGGTCCGGGCCGACCAAGCCCGGGATGGCGCTGGTGAACCCGGCTGCCCACACCACGCGCAGGCAGGAGATCGGGACGAGGACCAGGAGCAGCACGGTCATCGTGGGGAGCCCGGACCAGTAGGCGGCGGGGATCGCGGCCACCAGGAGCGCCCTGCCGACGTCTGCCGCCAGCATCATCCGGCGCCGATCCCACCGATCGGCGAAGGCTCCGGCGAAGAGCCCGAAGGCCAGGTCCGGCAGGAGCTGGAGAGCGGCGACGAGCCCGACGAGAGCGCCGGAGCCCGTGAGGTGCAACACCAGGAGAGGCAGCACCGTCAGCGAGACAGCATCGCCGAACTCCGAGACCCCCTGCCCGCACAGGACGACCATGAAGTCACGGTTCGAGCGCAGTCGGCCGGCCGTCTCACCGTCCTCCATGGCGACCTCCCCCAGGCCCCGTTGGCCAGCCAGACCGGCCGAAAGGCTGCCGTATGCTACCCAGCCACAACCGAGCTGACGTGGGTGCGCGACATGGTCCCTGTGGAGCCCGAGGCGAGCGACGTCGAGTTCCCCGACGCCGCGCAACGCGACGAGCACGGCCGCGTCTTCGTCGGCGGTGACCTCCGCCCGGGCACCATCCTCACCGCGTATCGCCGCGGCCTTTTCCCGATGCGCCAAGGCGACGGACAACTCGCCTGGTGGTCACCCGATCCGCGGGGCGTGCTGCGGCTAGCCGACCTGCGGGTCAGCCGGTCGCTGCGTCAGTCGTGCAGCCACTACGACATCACGGTGGACACCGCTTTCGACGAGGTGATCGCGGGCTGCGCCGAGCGGCAGGAGGGCGAGTACCACTGGATCACCGAGGAGGTCCGCGCCGCCTACCGCGAGCTGCATCGCCTCGGCTGGGTCCACAGCGTGGAGGCGTGGACGCGGGAGACCTCCGACCAGCCGGCTCAGCTAGCCGGTGGTCTCTACGGGGTGGCGATCGGCGGGGCTTTCGCCGGCGAGTCGATGTTCCACCGCGCCCGCGATGCGTCGAAGGCCGCCTTCGTTGCGCTCGTCGGACTGCTGGCGCAGGGCGAGAACCCGGCTGATCGTCTGGTTGATGCGCAGTGGCTCACGCCTCATCTGGCCTCGCTCGGCGCGGTCGACGTACCCGCCTCGGACTACGCCACCAGTCTCGAGCACGCCCTTACGCTCGAGCTGCCTCCCGCCTTCGGCCGCGCAGGCTAGCTCGCTGCAGCGCTAGACGTCTTCGAGGCGGAAGCCGACCTTCATGCTCACCTGGAAGTGCTGCACCTCGCCGTCCGCGATGTGCCCACGGATCTCCGTGACCTCGAACCAGTCGAGGTGACGGATGGTCTGGCTCGCTCGCTTCACGCCGTTGCGCACCGCCTCCTGCACCGAGTCGCGCGATGTCCCGACGATCTCTGTCACCCGATATGTGCGATCGCTCATGACAGGGATCTTGTCACCCGCCGATGGCGCTCATCGGCCGGTCCGGCTGGGTGAACCCGGGCTCCCCAATCCCGTGTCCCTTGCGCTTGCTCGCGGCGGCTCCGAGCCAGGCAGCCACCAGTGCGTCATCGTCAGCGCCGTCACGCAGCAGGGTGCGCAGGTCGGTCTCGTCCTTGGCGAACAGGCAGTTGCGCACCTGCCCGTCGGCGGTCAGCCGCAGCCGGTCACAGGCCTGGCAGAACGGCCGCGTGACGGAGGCGATCACACCGACGGTCGCGGGGCCTCCGTCGACCAGCCACTCCTCGGCGGGCGCAGCGCCGCGACCGGGCGCAGGGGTGAGCGAGTACGCCGACCCCAGGGTCGCCAGGATCTCCTCGGCGGTGACCATCTCCTCGCGGCGCCACCCGTGCTGGGCGTCGAGCGGCATCTGCTCGATGAACCGCAGCGCGTAGCCAGTGTCGAGCGCCCAGCCCAGCAGCTCGACAGCCTCGTCGTCGTTCACCCCGCGCATCAGCACGGTGTTCACCTTGACCGGGCCAGCGAACGCGGTACGCGCGGCCTCGAGTCCTTCCAGCACCTGCTCGAGCCGTACCCGCCGGGTCAGGGTCAGGAAGCGATCAGGCCGGAGCGTGTCCAGCGAGACGTTGACCCGGTCCAGCCCGGCTGCGGCGAGCGACGGTGCCAACGCGGCGAGCCGCACCCCGTTGGTGGTAAGTGCGATCCGAGGCCGCGGCGTCAGGGCCGCGAGCTGGGCGATGAGCTCGGGAAGCCCGGGCCGCAGCAGTGGCTCACCACCGGTGAGCCGCACGTCGGTGACGCCGAGCCGGCTGACCGCGACGCCGACGAGCCGCACCAGCTCGTCGTCGGTCAGCAGCTGCGCCCGTGGAGTCCAGTCCAGCCCCTCGGCCGGCATGCAGTAGGTGCAGCGCAGGTCGCATCGGTCCGTCACCGACACCCGCAGGTCGGTGGCGACCCGGCCGAAGCCGTCCACGAGCGGCAGCATCAGCCCATGTCCGGCAGGTTCACGCCGCGCACCGCGGGGTCCTTGGTCAGGCACGCGTAGAGCTTGGCGAGCTCCGCGTCGTCAGCCTTGTCGACCCGGAAGCGAACATCGTTGACCCTGCTGCTCTTCAGCGTGCCGGGTCCGACCGGCTCTGGCGAGGCATGCGGCGTCGCGTCGGCACAGGCCGCACGAACCCGGTCGCGGTCCGCCGCGGTGGTGCCTGGCTTGAACACCACGACGACCTCGCGCTTCAACGTCACCGTGGTGCGGCATGACGTCAGGAGGACGGCGGCAGCCAGCAGCCAGAGGCCTGCCAGGCTGCGCTGCACGGGAACCTCCGGTGGCGGGGTGTGGAGCTCCAGGGTATGCAGTGACCGACCAGGAGGTGGACCGAGTGCCGAGCCGCATCGAGGACTACGCGCTGCTGAGCGACATGCAGACCGCCGCGCTGGTCAGCACCGACGGCTCGGTCGACTGGATGTGCCTGCCCCGATTCGACTCCCCGGCCGTGTTCGCCTCGCTGCTCGGCGACGACTCCAACGGCATGTGGCGCATCTCGCCCGACGGTGCGCAGCGG
>JAVEEJ010000280.1 GCA_030840515.1 Frankiaceae bacterium
TCCCCGACGGTCAGCAAGGCGAGCGCCACGGCGCTGCTGGAGCGCGAGGACGAGGCTGACGAGGAGCCGACCCGCTCCACGGCGGCGGCGGCCACCCGTCCGGCGCAACGGCCGGCGGGGGCTCCCCGACGCCAGCAACCGCGCAAGAAGAGCGGCGGCAAGGGCAACCGAGGCGGCGGACGGCCCGGCGGACGCAAGAAGCGGTGACCCGGCTCGACCTCACCGAGCTGCTGCGCCGCAGGGTGCGGGACATCCCCGACTTCCCGAAGCCAGGCATCGTCTTCAAGGACATCACGCCACTGCTCGCCGACCACACCGCCTTCGCCGGCGCTGTCGACGCCGTGGTGTCCCACTACGGCCGCGGCACGGTCGACAAGGTCGCGGGGATCGAGGCACGCGGCTTCATCCTCGCGGCGCCGGTCGCCTACCACTTCGGAGCCGGCTTCGTCCCGGTGCGCAAAGCGGGCAAGCTGCCGTCCGCGACGCTGGCCCAGAGCTATGCGCTCGAGTACGGCGAGGCAGAGCTCGAGCTGCACCAGGACGCCATCTCCCCGGGGGACCGCGTGGTGATCGTCGACGACGTGCTGGCCACTGGCGGCACAGCCGCGGCCGCCGCACAGCTAGTCCGGCGCGCAGGTGGCGTGGTGGTGGGCATCTCGGTGCTCATGGAGCTCACCTTCCTGGACGGGCGCGCGAAGCTGCCCGAGTACGACGTGCAGGCGCTGCTGACCGTCTGAGGCTTGGGTGCCCTGTTCGGCCCGTACGATGGGGCTGTCCGTCGACAGGAGAGCGCCTTCGTGCCAAGCGATCCCGACGGCGAGGTCCAGGTCGCAGCGACCTCCCTCGCCGAGGAGCCGACCACCCCAGAGGTGGCGGTGTCGGACGCGCCAGAGGCGGCGGTGACGGACGCGCCAGAGGTCGGAGCTGCCGAGGTCCCCAGCGGTGAGGCAGTCCCCGCCGGGCGTCGGGTGCGAGCGCGGCTGGCCCGGCTCGGCGGCACCCGCCAGAGCGACGTGCCGGCGATGCTGGAGCCCCTGGTCGCGACGCTGAAGGGCTCGGACTCCAAGGCTGACGTGCGTCTCGTGCAGCGGGCCTACGAGATCGCCGAAGAGGCTCACCGCGGGCAGGTCCGCAAGTCGGGCGACGCCTACATCACGCACCCGGTGGCGGTGGCCTCGATCCTTGCTGAGCTCGGCGTGGACGTGGCCACGATCTGCGCCGCGCTGCTGCATGACACCGTCGAGGACACGCCCTACACGCTCGAACAGCTGCGGATCGACTTCGGTGACGAGGTCGCGATGCTGGTCGACGGCGTCACGAAGCTCGACAAGGTCGTCTACGGCGAGGCGTCCAAGGCCGAGACCGTCCGCAAGATGGTCGTCGCGATGGCCCGTGACATCAGGGTGCTCGTGATCAAGCTGGCCGACCGGCTCCACAACGCGCGCACGTGGCGTTATGTGTCTGCAGAGTCGGCGGAGCGCAAGGCGCGCGAGACACTGGAGATCTACGCACCGCTGGCGCACCGCTACGGGCTGAACACGATCAAGTGGGAGCTCGAGGACCTGTCCTTCGCGACGCTCTACCCGAAGCGCTACGAGGAGATCGTCCGGCTCGTGGCCGAGCGCGCTCCCGCCAGGGACACCTACCTCAACGAGGTAGTGGCCATCGTGAGCGAGCACCTGAAGAAGTCGCGCATCAACGCGACGGTCAGCGGTCGGCCGAAGCACTACTACTCGATCTACCAGAAGATGATCGTGCGCGGCCGCGACTTCACCGACATCTACGACCTGCTCGGCATCCGCGTGCTGGTAGACCAGGTTGCCCAGTGCTACCAGGCGCTCGGCGAGATCCACCAGATCTGGACACCGGTCCCTGGCCGGTTCAAGGACTACATCGCCAAGCCCAAGTTCAACATGTATCAGTCACTGCACACGACGGTCATCGGCCCCGAGGGCGAGCCGGTCGAGCTGCAGATCCGCACCCACGTGATGCACCGCCGCGCTGAGCTCGGCATCGCCGCGCACTGGAAGTACAAGGAAGGTGCGGGGGGCACCGACCAGCAGTGGCTGCGGCAGCTGGTCGACTGGCAGAAGGAGACCTCCGACTCGGGCGAGTTCCTCGAGTCGCTGCGCTACGAGCTGGCGCCCAACGAGGTCTTCGTCTTCACGCCCAAGGGTGACGTAGTCGCGTTGCCGACGGGCTCGACCTCAGTGGACTTCGCGTACGCGGTCCACACCGAGGTGGGTCACCGCTGTATCGGCGCTCGGGTCAACGGTCGGCTGGTGCCGCTGGAGTCGACGCTGGAGAACGGCGACGTGGTCGAGGTGTTCACGTCGAAGGCCGCTGGTGCTGGCCCGTCGCGGGACTGGCTCGGCTTCGTCAAGAGCGCCCGCGCCCGCACGAAGATCCGGCAGTGGTTCGTCAAGGAACGTCGTGAGGACGCGATCGAGGAGGGCAAGGACGCGATCAGTCGCGCCATGCGCAAGCAGGGGCTGCCGTTGCAGCGGCTGCTCTCCGGCGAGGCGCTGGTGACGCTGGCGAAGGACCTGCGCTACGGCGACGTCTCGGCTCTTTACGCGGCGGTGGGGGAGTCGCAGCTGTCAGCGCAGACGGTGGTGCAGCGGCTCGTCCAGGCGCTCGGGGGCGTGGAGGGGGCGACCGAGGACCTGTCCGAGGCGGTAGCGCCGACCCGGTTGCCGCGGCCGCGCCAGGTCGGCGACCCAGGCGTGGTGGTGAAGGGCGTTTCCGACGTCTGGGTGAAGCTCTCGCGCTGCTGCACGCCGGTGCCGGGCGACCGGATCCTGGGCTTCGTGACCCGCGGCAACGGCGTCTCGGTACACCGCACGGACTGCCCCAACGCCGTCACGCTGGACCCGTCGCGCATGGTCGACGTCGAGTGGGCCCCGTCGACGACCTCGGTCTTCCTGGTGGCGATCCAGGTGGAAGCCCTCGACCGCGCCCGGTTGCTGGCCGACGTCACCAGGGTCCTCAGCGACCAGCACGTGAACATCCTGTCCGCCTCGGTCACCACCACCCGGGACCGGGTCGCCGTCTCCCGCTTCACCTTCGAGATGGGCGACCCCAAGCACCTCGGCCACGTCCTGCAGGCGGTCCGCGGCGTCGAGGGTGTCTACGACACCTACCGCGTCACCAACGGCTAACCCCCGCGAGAACCGCAGCATCCCCACCCGACGCCACCTCCCCTCCTCACCTTGCTGCGCCCTTGACCTTGACCTGGTCTGCCCCCGGGTCGCCGGGCGGAGGCGCCCCCGGTGAGCTCCTCCGGCCCTGCCCACTTTCGGCGGGCAGGGCCGGAGCTCTTGCCGGTGGTCACCCCTCCCGGCGTGGATTTCCACAGGCCGGGCGAGTTCGCGGCGCTCTCCACCAACCCGCGTGCGGCTCCGACCGAGCCTGCGGCGCCCGCTCAACCTGGCTTCATGGCGATCGAGCTCGGCCGCATGGCAC
>JAVEEJ010000347.1 GCA_030840515.1 Frankiaceae bacterium
AGCGCGCGCGGCAGATCAACGCCTACTACTCCCAACTTGGTGAGGGCCTGCTCGAGTACGTCGGGCCAACCGTCGAGACGCATGTCCACGAGAAGCCGCTCTCCATTGCGATGCGCGAGATCAACGAGGGCCGTCTCGTCTGCGAGCTCCTCGAGGCCTAGGCCCACATGGCCGCGGGACCCGGGGCGCCTCGAGTCGTCCTCGGGGTCAGCGGCGGCATCGCTGCCTACAAGGCCTGCGAGGTCCTCCGGCTCCTCACGGAGTCAGGTCACGACGTGGTCGTCGTGCCGACAGAAGCCGCGCTGAACTTCGTCGGTGCCGCGACCTGGGAAGCCCTGTCGGGCCACCCGGTCAGCACCGACGTGTGGTCCGATGCCGCAGCTGTCCCACACGTGCGGCTTGGCCAGAGCGCCGACCTCGTCCTGGTCGCTCCTGCGACCGCGGATCTGATGGCCCGGGCCGTGCACGGCCGAGCCGACGACCTGCTGGCAGCGACGCTGCTCACCGCCCGCTGTCCAGTAGTGATGGCGCCCGCGATGCACACCGAGATGTGGGAACACCCAGCGACCGTCGACAACGTCGCGGCGCTCCGTCGCCGCGGGATCCTCGTGCTGGACCCAGCTGTCGGACGGCTGACCGGCTCCGACTCAGGGCGGGGACGGCTCCCTGACCCGGTAGAGCTCGTCGCGGTCGCCCGACGGGTGCTCGCGCGCGGTGTCGACGGGCTTCGGCCGGACCTGAGCGGACGGCGGGTCGTGATCAGCGCTGGCGGCACCCGGGAGCCGCTCGACCCGGTGCGCTATCTCGGGAACCGATCGAGTGGCAGACAGGGCTGGGCACTGGCGCAGACCGCGCTGTCCCGTGGCGCGGAGGTCGTGCTCGTCGCGGCCAACGTCAGCCTCGGTGACCCCGCCGGCGCGAAGGTGATCCGGGTGGGCACGGCCGCGCAGATGCACGATGCGATGCGGGCCGAAGCCGCAGCCGCGGACGCCGTCGTGATGGCCGCCGCGGTCGCCGACTTCCGGCCCGCCGTACGTCACGACACCAAGGTCAAGAAGGGCGGCAGCGACCCGGAGCCGCTGGTGCTGGTGCGCAACGCCGACATCCTCGCCGAGATCTCGGCGGACAAGAGGCCCGGGCAGGTGGTGGTCGGTTTTGCGGCCGAGACCAACGACGTGCTGGCCAATGGGCGGGCGAAGCTGGCGAGCAAGGGCTGCGACCTGCTCGTGGTGAACGAGGTCGGAGACCGGCGCGGGTTCGAGACGGCGGACAACGAGGCCGTGATCCTCGACGCCGACGGGCTGGCGCTCGAGGTCCCGCGCGGGCCGAAAGAGGCCCTCGCCGACACGGTGTGGGACCTGGTCAGCGCTCGGCTGAGCCGTTGACCCGCGCTCCTCGGGCGGTGGCCGCCGCGCTCGCCGTACTCGCCGTACTCGCAGTCAGCTCCTGCAGCGGAGGAGGCAACCCCGTCGCGGCGCCGCAAGACACCACGACCCCAGCCCCGACGGTGCTGCCGACGACACCTGCCCCCGTCACAACGACCCCGCCTGCCCGCACCGCGACCCCCACGCCCAGTGCGGTCCCCACGCGGCCGGTCAAGGTGCCGGCCACGGACGGCGACGTCGATGGGGACGGCAAGCGCGACCAGGTGACGATTGCCACCGCTCCCAACGGTGACGGCATCTGGGGCGTGACGATCAAGCTCTCCGCGCTCGGCACCCGCAGGGGCCAGGTCCACGCGGAGTCCGAGCGCCCGCGACTGGTCGGCGTCGTCGACGCCGACGGTGACGGGTTCGGCGAGGTCTTCCTGGCCATCGGCCAAGGCGCCTCCACCGCTTTCTGGGGGGTGCTGCGGTTCGTCGACGGCGTGGTGCGCGAAGTGACGCTCAGCGGGCAGCCGCTGCAGCTCGCCATCGGCGGGTCGGTGAACCACGGTGACGGCTTCGCCTGCCGCGAGGAGGTCAAGGCCAACCGCGGTCGCGAGCTCGTCGTCTACTCGGGCGACACGTTCGACGGCGTGACGTGGGAAGGAACGGTCAAGACCTACACGTGGTCGCGGGGGACCGTCGTCGGACTCCGCGAGCGCACCGAGACCTTCCCGGTAGGGGCGGCCGGTGACGACCCGAGGCTGCGGCCCTACTACGACGCCGACTGCGGAAGCCTCGCTGCCTGACGGGCCCACCCCGGCGGACTAGACTCGCGGTCGGCCAACGGCCGCCACCCATCACCCACCCGCGGGAGCCTCCGGTGTCGCATCGCCTGTTCACCTCTGAGTCCGTCACCGAGGGGCACCCCGACAAGATCTGCGACCAGATCAGCGACTCGATCCTCGATGCGCTGCTCAAGGACGACCCGCGCAGCCGGGTCGCCGTCGAGACGATGATCACGACCGGTCAGGTCCACATCGCCGGCGAGGTGACGACCGAGGCCTGGGCCGACATCCCCACGATCGTCCGCGAGGTGATTCTCGGCATCGGCTACGACTCGTCGAAGAAGGGCTTCGACGGGGCGTCGTGCGGTGTGAGCGTCTCCATCGGCTCGCAGTCTCCGGACATCGCACAGGGAGTCGACAGCGCCTTCGAGACCCGTGAGGGCGACGACACCGACGACCTGGACAAGCAGGGCGCCGGAGACCAGGGGCTGATGTTTGGCTACGCCTGCGACGACACACCTGAGCTGATGCCGTTGCCGATCGCGCTCGCCCACCGGCTGGCGCGTCGGCTCTCCGAGGTGCGCAAGTCTGGGCTGATCCCCTACCTGCGGCCCGATGGCAAGACCCAGGTGACGATCGAGTACGACGGCCACAAGGCGGTGCGACTGGACACCGTCGTGGTCTCCACGCAGCACGCCGACGACATCGACTTGAAGACCCTGCTGCAGCCGGACATCGAGGAGCACGTCGTCGCACCCGAGCTCGACGGCCTCGGCATCACCACCGACGGCTACTCCATGTTGGTGAACCCGACCGGGAAGTTCGTCGTCGGAGGTCCGATGGGTGACGCCGGGCTGACCGGCCGCAAGATCATCGTCGACACCTACGGCGGTATGGCCAGGCACGGCGGTGGAGCGTTCTCCGGGAAGGACCCCTCGAAGGTGGACCGCTCGGCCGCCTATGCCATGCGCTGGGTGGCGAAGAACGTCGTGGCTGCTGGGCTCGCGAGCCGTTGCGAGGTCCAGGTCGCCTACGCGATCGGCAAGGCCCACCCGGTCGGTCTGTTCGTGGAGACCTTCGGCACCGGCGCCATCCCTGACGGACAGATCCAGGACGCGGTGAGCCAGGTCTTCGACCTCCGCCCGGCTGCGATCATCCGCGACCTCGACCTGCTGCGGCCGATCTACTCGCAGACGGCTGCCTACGGCCACTTCGGTCGTCCCGAGCTCGACTTCACGTGGGAAGCCACGACCCGCGTGGACGCGCTCAAGGCGGCGGCGGGCGTCTGAACCGCTGCCCGCGCTGTGGACGGGCGATGAGGTCCGTCGGCCCCGGCTGCTGGACAGGCCGGGGAAGGCGGGGAGGCACCGATGAGCGAGGGCGAGCAGCTCGCGCTACCCGGCGCCGTCCGTGCGCCTCGCAGGCGAGCACCCGCTCCTCCGCCCGCTGCCGCAGCCACACTGCCGGTCGCGCGCGTCGTCGTGGACGTGCCGTTGCCGCACCTCGACCGGGCCTTCGACTACCTCGTCCCCGCGCGGGTCGACGACCTGGCCGTGCCGGGTGCGCGGGTGCGGCTGCGCTTCTCCGGTCAGCTGGTGGATGGCTTCATCCTCGATCGGCACGACGCGAGCGAGCACGCCGGTCGGCTGGCCTTCCTCGA
>JAVEEJ010000019.1 GCA_030840515.1 Frankiaceae bacterium
AAGGCAGCCCGCGGGTCGGTGGACGGCGTCGGGTCCGTCGAGACTGCCAGCTCTGCTGAGCGGTCGGCGGCGATCGTCATCTGGTGGGTGCCTCTCAGGCTGTGTCGGCTTAAGCGGGGATGAAGGCAAGGGCGACGTTGTGGCCGCCGAAGCCGAAGGAGTTGGACAGCGCAGCGCCGGGGCTGAGCGGCCGCGGGTCGACGCGGACGACGTCGAGCTGCACGTCGTCGTCCGGGTCGTCGAGGTTGGCGGTGGCGGGGCTGCGCCGGTGCTTGAGCGCGAGGATCGTGGCTATCGCCTCGACTGCGCCGGCGGCTCCGAGCAGGTGACCGGTCATCGACTTGGTCGCGGTGACGGCTACGTGAGCGGTGTGCTCACCGAGAACAGTGCGCACCGCGAGCGCCTCCGCGACGTCGCCGACCGGGGTGGATGTGGCGTGCGCGTTGAGGTGGACCACGTCGGCAGCCGTCAGGCCGGCGTCCTTGAGCGCCAGGCCCATCGCGCGCGCTGCTCCGGTGCCGGCCGGGTCGGGCGCCGCGACATGGTGCGCGTCGGAGGTGATGCCTGATCCGGCGGCGATGCCGTGGATGGTGGCGCCGCGCTTGGCGGCGTGGGCAGCGGACTCGAGGACGACGATGCCGGCGCCCTCCCCGAGGACGAACCCGTCCCGCCCCTTGTCGTAGGGACGTGAGGCGCGCGTCGGCTCCTCGTTGCGGGTGGACAGCGCGCGCATCGCGGCGAAGGCCGCCATGGGCAGCACGTTGACCGCGGCCTCGGTGCCACCGGCGACGACGACGTCCGCGCGGCCGAGCCGGATCAGGTCCATGGCGAGTGAGATCGCCTCGGCGCCGGAGGCGCACGCGCTCACGGGGGTGTGAACGCCGGCCCGGGCCCCGAGCTCGAGCGCGACGGTCGCGGCCGGGCCATTGGGCATGAGCATCGGGACCGTGTGCGGGCTGACCCGCCGCGGCCCCTTCTCGTTGAGGGTGTCGTAGGCGTTGAGCAGCGTGATGACGCCGCCGATGCCGGACGCCACGACGACGGCGAGCCGCTCGGGGTCGACCTCCGGCGAGCCCGCGTCCTTCCAGGCCTCGCGCGCGGCGATCAGCGCGAGCTGCTGGGAGCGGTCGAGGGTGCGGGCCTCAACGCGGTCGAGCACCTCGGAGGGGTCGACGGCTGCCGGCGCGGCGATCCGCGCCGGCAGCTCTGCCGCCCACTCCTCGGTGAGAGCCCGCACGCCGGAGTTACCGGCGAGCAGACCCGCCCAGGTCGACGCGACATCCCCGCCGAGCGGCGTGGTCGCGCCGAGTCCGGTGACGACGACGGTGCGGTCCTGGGCTGCCGGGGTCACGCCGCGACACCTGCCGCGGCGATGAACGCCACTGCGTCACCGACGGTCTTGAGCTTCTTGACCTCGCTGTCCGGGATCTTGACGCCGAAGTGCTCCTCGGCGGCGACAACAACCTCGACCATCGACAGCGAGTCGATGTCGAGGTCGTCGCTGAAGGACTTGTCGAGCTGGACGTCAGCGGCGGGGATGCCGGTGACCTCGGTGACGATCTCTGCGAGACCCGTGCGGATTTCCTCGGTGCGGTCGGACATGGTGCTCCTTCTGTGGTGGGCGGTTGCGTGCTGTGGTGCGGCTTAGGGGACGAGGACGACCTGGGCGGCGACCGTGAGGCCGGCGCCGAAGCCGATGAGCAGCGCGGGATCGCCGGAGACGACCTCGCCGCGCTCGACGAGCCGCTCGAGTGCGAGCGGGATGGAAGCCGAGGACGTGTTTCCGTTGTCGATGACGTCGCGTGCGAGTACGACGGACTCGGGCAGCCGCAGCGCCTTGGCAACGCCCTCGACGATGCGCAGGTTCGCCTGGTGCGGGACGAACGCCTTGAGCTCGTCCAGGCTGATCCCTGCGGCTTCGCAGGCCTGCTTGGCGATGGGCGCGAGCTTGGTGACCGTCCAGCGGAAGACGGCGGGGCCGTCCATCTGGAAGTACGGCGCCTCGTGCTCGGCCGGGTTGTCGCGGTGCTCGACCCAGCTGGCTCGCTGCGTGATGAGCGGCGCAGCCGCCGAGTCGGTGGCCCAGGCCACGGGGCCGATCCCCTCGACGTCGCTCGGACCGACGAGCGCCGCTCCGGCACCGTCGCCGAAGATGAAGGCCATCGACCGGTCGGTGAGGTCGATCATGTCGGTCAGCCGCTCGCTTCCGACGACGAGCACGTAGCGGGCGCTGCCGGCTCGCACCGCGTCAGCCGCCACGGACAGGCCGTAGCAGAAGCCGGCGCAGGCCGCGTTGAGGTCGATCGCTCCGGCACCCAGCGGGACGCCGAGCTTGTGACCCACCAGGCTGGACGCGCTAGGCAGCTCGTTGGGGTAGCTGCAGGTCGTGACGAGCACGAGGTCGACCTGCGAGGCGTCGACACCGGCAGCGGCGAGCGCCTTCGCTCCGGCAGCGGCACCCATCTCGACGACGGAGTCCTCAGGACCGCCGTAGCGCCGGGTGGCGATGCCGGACCGCTCGCGGATCCACTCGTCGGTCGAGTCGATGTGCTCGCAGACCTCGGCGTTGGAGACCACGCGGGCGGGGCGGTGGGTGCCGAGCCCGAGCACTGCGGCAGCGGCCGGACGCGGAGCGGACCGCAGGCCGGTGGTCATGCGCCGGCCCCGGCGTAGACGCGGGCCACGGGCTGTCCCTCGGAGACCGGGTCCCCTTCCTGCGCCAGCCACTCGAGCAGGACGCCGGCATGCACGCTGGCCACGGTCGTGGACTCGCGGCGGCCCTGGACGATGCCGAGCGTGGCCCCCGCCTCGAGGACGGTGCCGGGCTCCGCAGCCACCGGGTGGAAGGTGCCGCCTGACGGGGCGACCAGCAGGCGCCAGTTGGTGGGGGAGGGCTCCACGGCGGCGTGCGGCGTGGTGTGCCGGTCGATGAGGGCGTGAGCGGCGTCGAGGTCGTCGGGGCTCTTGAGCGCCACCAGGTCGACGCCTGGGAGCGCCCGCTTGAGCACGCCGGTCAGCGTTCCGCCCGGCCCGAGCTCGAGCACGCCGGTGATCCCGTAGGAGGCCAGCGCAGCGGTGCACAGGTCCCAGCGCACAGGGGCGCTGACCTGCGCGACGAGGCGGTCGAGCAGGTCCTCGGGTCCGGTGACCGCGCCGCCGTCAGCGTTGGACAGCAGAACGGTGCGCGGCTTGTCGGCCTCGACACCGGCGGCGACAGCGGCGAGCCGGTCCACGGCCGGCGCCATGTGCTCGGTGTGGAAGGCGCCGGCGACCTGCAGCGGCCGCACCCGTGAGCCCGCCGGGGGATCGGCGAGCAGGGCGTCGACCTGCAGGACCGTGCCTGCGGCGACGATCTGGCCGGCGCCGTTGCGGTTCGCGGCAGTGAGCCCGAGCTCGGCGAGCTTCGCGAGCACGACCTCGGCGTCGCCACCGAGGACGGCGGCCATGGTGGTGGGAGTGGCCGCAGCGGCGGCGGCCATGGCGCGTCCGCGTTCCGCGACCAGGGCAAGCGCGCTCTCGTCGGTGATCGCGCCCGCGATGGCGGCAGCGGTCAGCTCGCCGACGCTGTGGCCCGCGACGACTGCTGCGAGGTCACTCGGGTCAGCCCCTCCGAAGAGGACGCCGGCCGTGGCGAGGCCGCACGCCACCAGCAGCGGTTGGGCGACCTGGGTGTCGCGGATGGTCTCGGCGGTGTCGGTCGTGCCGGCCGCGAGCAGGTCGATGCCGGTGACGGTGGTCCACCAGGCGAGCCGCTCGGCCACGCTCTGCCCGCCGCAGTCGAGGTCGAGCCACGGGCTGAGGAAGCCGGGAACCTGGGAGCCCTGTCCGGGCGCGACGATGGCGAGCACGGGGTGGACTCTTCCGGCTGGACCATGATCGTCTCGCTGACGACGCGCACGAGGTTCCCGGCGAGACTTTGTAGGGTTCCTACAAAAGTCCCCGTGCGGGACCCCGAACCGTGTTACAGCTCGCCGCGGGACTCGGCCAGCCGCCCGAGCGCCAGCGCAGCGTGCAGCACCAAGGCGTGCCTGGCCTCGGTGACCGCCCAGCCGCACGCGTCGGTGGCCTTGCGCAGTCGGTAGCGGACGGTGTTGGGGTGGACGAACAGCGCCCGGGCGGTGGCTTCCAGCGACCCGGAGTTGTCGATGTAGGCGGCCACCGTCTCGAGCAGCTCGCCGGCGGCGTCCCGCAGCGGCAGGTAGACGTCGTGCACCAGCTGGTCGTGGGCCAGCGGGTCGCCGTCGAGGGCGCGTTCGGGGAGCAGGTCGTCCGCGGGCACCGCGCCCTTGGCGCCCGGCCAGCCCGCAGCGGCGTTCAGCGCGGCGAGGGCGGCAGCCGCTGACAGCCCGGCCTCGGCGAGGCCGTCAACCAGCGGACCGACGCAGACCGGCCCCGGGGCGAACACGCCGCTGAGCCGCTCGGCGACGCCCCGGGGGTCGGCGGCGTCCGCGATCACCACCACCAGGCGGTCGGCCTGCACGCCGGCCAGCGCATCGATGCCGAGGTGCCTGGCAGTGCGCCGTACTCCTTCCACCACCGCTTCGGGCTCGGCCTGCGGCGGCCTGCCGGCGAGCACCGCGACCTGCGAGCGGTGCGCCCAGCCGAGTGCGGCGGCCCGGGACATCAGCCCGTCGTCGGGGTCGCCGCGCAGCAGGGCGTCGATGACCAGCGCCTCCAGCCGCGCGTCCCAGGCTCCGCGCTCCTCGGCTGCCGCCGCGTAGACCTGGGCGGCCCCGAAGGCGATGTCACGGCTGTAGCGCAGCACGCTGGTGAGCAGCCAGGCTTGCTCGTCGCCGGTCGCGAGCTGCGGCACGTGCTCCTCGAAGACCTCGGCCGCGACCTGCACCAGGTCGACGGTCTGCTGCAGCGTGACGAAGCGGGTGAGCTCACGCGGCGCCGCACCGAAGACGTCCCCACTGATCCGGCTCTGCTCCTTGGGATTGCGCGCCCACTCGACGAAGCGCGCCACACCGGCCTGTGCCACCAGGCCGATCCATGACCGCTGGTCTGCCGGCAGCTCGCGGAACCACGCGAGTCGCTCTTCCATCCGTCCGAGCGCGGCCGAGGACATCTCGCCACTGGCGCGCTCGACCCGCTTGACCGTTGCGGCGTGGCTGCGGGTGGGCACGGCGACAGCCTGCCAGCGCGCCTGCCCTGCGGGTGGCTGGGTACCGTCACGACGTGCGTGACCCGGTGGCGGACCTGCAGCGGATCGCCTTCCTGCTCGAGCGGGCACGCGAGCCGAGCTATCGGGTGAAGGCGTTTCGCGGAGCGGCCGCGATGCTCCAGGAGATCGGCGAGACGCAGACGCAGGACCGCGCGCTGGCCGGAACCCTGACCGAGCTCAAGGGCATCGGCGACGTGACGGCTCGCACCATCGCCGAGTCGCTCGCCGGGGAGGAGCCGGTCTACCTACGCAGGCTCGAAGCCACCGGCGGGAAGCCGGTCGCGGAAGGCGGCGCGGAGATCCGTGCTGCCCTGCGCGGAGACCTTCACATGCACTCCGACTGGAGCGATGGTGGCTCGCCGATCCGCGAGATGGCCTTGGCAGCAAGGGATTTGGGCCACGAGTACGTCGCACTGACCGATCACTCCCCGCGGCTCACCGTGGCGAACGGGCTGTCACCCGAGCGGTTGCGCAAGCAGCTCGACGTGGTCGCAGAGCTCAACGAGGAGTTGGCGCCGTTCCGCATCCTCACGGGGATCGAGTGCGACATCTTGTTGGACGGCTCGCTGGATCAGGAGCCGGAGCTGCTCGAGCGGCTCGACGTTGTCGTGGCCAGCGTGCACTCCAAGCTGCGGATGCCGGCGGCGGAGATGACGCCACGGATGGTCACCGCGATCGCCAACCCGCATGTCGACGTACTCGGTCACTGCACCGGCCGCCTCGTGGTCGGCCGGGGCCGTCCGGAGAGCGAGTTCGACCCGGAGATCGTGTTCGCGGCCTGTGCGCGGTTCGGAGTCGCCGTCGAGATCAACTCGCGGCCCGAACGGCTCGACCCACCCAAGCGTCTGCTGCGGCTTGCGGTGGAGGCGGACTGCCTGGTGTCGATCGACACGGACTCGCACGCGCCGGGACAGCTGGACTGGCAGCCCTACGGCTGTGAGCGCGCGGCGGCGTGCGGGGTGCCGATCGAGTCGGTGGTCAACGCCCGGCCACTCGAAGAGCTGCTGGCCTGGACCCATCGGGGCCGGACGCGCTAGCGCAGAACTGGAGGTTGCAGAACTAGAGGTTGCAGAACTAGAGGCTGTCGAGGTCGAGGTGCGCCGACAGCGGCAGCAGGAGGACGTCGAGCAGTGCCACGTCGATGGCGTCAGCGACCAGCAGCGCACCGACGGCGTCGAGGACCAGCTCGAGCACCCGCTGGTTGCTGGGATGCTCGGGATCGGGCCGCGTGCCGCAGGCGCGGCAGGGACGCCGAAGGGTCTCGCGGCCGGCTCGTCGCAGAACGACACGAGTACGCCGACGCCCGGTGATCAGAGCCGCGGTCCATGCCTCGCCGCGGGCGGCCGCCGCCACCTCCTCGTTTCGACATGTTGCGCGCTTGAGCGCCTCGTCGAACGCGAGCGCCGCCGCCGGCTCATGGCAGCGCTGCGACATCGACGCCAGCACGGTGAGCACCCGGGAGACGTCGAGTGCGCGCGGACCCAGGTCCAGCTCGCCGTCACCGCGCTGCGGGAAGACCCGCTCCCACGGCGCCATCAGCGCGGCGTACTGGCGCGGATGCAGGACCGGCCTCGCATACGCGGCCGCGATGGCGTCGCGCACCGCCTTGAGGGCGATCCGGACGACGCTGCGCTGCACCGGCGCTGCCCAGGGCTTGCCGGCCAGGTCGTCGGCGAACACCTCGGCGACGGCGTCGAAGGCGGCCAGGGCGTCGATGACGAGCGGACCGTCGGCGGCCAGCGCGGCCGCGCGGGCGGAGGCGATCTCGAGCGAGTCACGCCAGGTCTCGGCAAGCGCGACCAGCTGACGGTCGCTGATCTGCGGCACGCGTGCGATCACGTCCCGGATCACTGACGCGTTGGGGTGCTCCGTGAGCGTGCGGAAGGTCGTTGCGGCCACACCACAACGATCGGGGCGCCGGACCTGCGACCTGACGGGAAAGCGCTCAATCCACCCACCCGGGCGCCGAAGACCGCCCAGACGGACGGTGTCCTCAGGGGTAGGACAGGCTCACCCCTGGGCTCAGGGGCGACGCTGGACGCAGCGCGTCTCGGTGCCGATGAAGGTGGTGCGCTTCTCGCTGATCAGGCACTCGCCGCTCTTGGCGCCGGGGTAGACGCAGTACTGGAGACCCTCGTCGGGGAAGTCGTAGCCGTAGCAGTTCGCCAGCTGGCGTTGCGGCGCGCTCGCGCCGGCGGTGGCGGGCGCAGCAACAGCCGCCGTGGCGGTGAGCAGGAGTCCGGCGAGCAGGATCGGGCGACGGCGCATGTGAGCAGACCTCCAAGGTCCCAGTCCAGTGGAGTCGATTTGTGCGGGTCGCACACTATCGCTCCCGGTAGGCCCGACGTCAGCCGCGGAGCGTGGGCAGGACCTCGTCCTGGTAGCAGCGGAAGAAGCCTTCCAGCTCGCCGCCGATCTGACCCACGTACACCTCGTCGAACCCGGCGTCGACGTACTCGCGCAGCGCTCCGACGTGCCGATCGACGTCAGGCCCGCACACCGTCGACTCTCGCGTCATGTCGGGCGTGACGAGCTCGGACACCTGCTCGAAGTGCTTCGGACTCGGCAGTACCTGGGACAGCTCGCCGGGTACGCCAGCGTTGGCCCACAGCCGGTGCGC